>JAXDHK010000325.1:0-3955 GCA_034664545.1 Solirubrobacteraceae bacterium | reverse complement strand
AAGATCACCGGGCGGATGCTCAGCGAGCGCCTCGGCCGCTGGTCGTTCTGGCTGATGTTCGTCGGGATGAACGTGACGTTCCTGATCCAGCACTCGCTCGGGCTCGACGGGATGCCCCGCCGGGTCTACGAGTACGACAACATCGGGCACCTCCAGCTCTACAACCAGATCTCGACCGTCGGATCGTTCATCCTCGCCGCCGGCATCCTCGTCACCGTGGTCAACGTCCTGCGCTCCCTGAAGAACGGCGCCGCCGCCGGGCCCGATCCCTGGCGGGGCAACACGCTGGAGTGGTTCACCTCCTCCCCGCCCCCGGTCAACAACTTCGACGCCATCCCCCGGGTGCGCTCGCTCGAGCCGATGAAGGACATCCGCCGCGAGGTCGAGCGGCGGACCGGAGTCGGGGCGAGCGCCGAGGCCGACGGCGTCCCGGGCGCCGTGGCCTAGTGTCCGCGAGCCCCGTCACCCCCGCCACGACGGCCCCCGGGGGCGTGGCCGCGGCCCGTCAGGTGCTCGGCGACTACGTCGCCCTGACCAAGCCCAAGGTCCAGTCGCTCCTCCTCCTGACGACGGTCACGACGATGTACGTCGCCGGGACCCCGTCGCCCTGGACGGTGCTCCTGACCGTGGTCGGCGGCTACCTCTCGGCCGGGGGGGCCGGGGCGGTCAACCACTACTGGGACCGGGACATCGACGCCCAGATGAAGCGGACGGCCGACCGGCCGATCCCGGCCGGGCGCATCTCCCCGCCCGCCGCCCTCGTCTTCGGCATCGTCCTCGGCGCCCTCTCCTTCGTCCTCCTCTCGCTGACCGTCAACGTCCTCGCCGCCAGCCTCGCCCTGTCGGGCTTCGTCGGCTACGTCGGCGTCTACACGATCTGGCTCAAGCGGCGGACCCCCCAGAACATCGTGATCGGCGGGGCCGCCGGCGCCGTCCCGCCCCTGGTCGCCTGGGCGGCCACGACGGGCAGCCTCTCGTGGACCGCCGTCTACCTGTTCGCGATCGTCTTCTACTGGACGCCCCCCCACTTCTGGGCGCTCAGCCTGCTGATGAAGGACGAGTACGCCAAGGTCGGCGTCCCGATGCTCCCCGTCGTCCGGGGCGAGGCCGAGACCCGGCGCCAGATCCTGCTCTACTCGCTGCTCCTCTACGCCGTGACCCAGCTCCCGTTCTGCGCCGGCGGGTTCGGCACGATCTACCTGGTCGCCTCGATGGTCCTCGGCGGCCTCTTCATCGCCGCCGCCGTCCGGCTCTACCGGCGGGCCGACCGGGGCGCCGCCCTGCGGCTCTACCTCTACTCCCTCGCCTACCTCGCGCTGCTCTTCGGGGCCATGGTCCTCGACGCGCGCCTGTAGGATTCCCCCCCGATGAACCAGAGGCTCGCCCGCAAGAACCTCCGCACCGCGTTGCTCGTCGGCGCGTTCTGCATGGTCTGCTTCATCCTGACCTTCCTGGCCGCCGCCGTCTACGTCGCCTGATGGCGGCGCCGGCGCCCCCGACCGACCCCCGCGACGAGGACCCCCCGCCGATCGGCGAGGAGATCCACCTCCCCGGGCCGTCGATCCTCCCCCTGCTCCTCGCCGTCGGCATCACCGTCGCCCTGGTCGGCGTGACCATCTCGCCGATCCTGATCGTGGCCGGCCTCGGCCTGGCCATCCCCTCGCTCTGGCGCTGGATCCGCGAGGCCCGCGCCGAGCTGCGCGAGCTCCCGCCCGGCCCCCACTGACCCCCCGGGACCGCCCCCGGGCGCTCGCCCGCCACCGGCCGATCGGTGGCCGCGGGCCGGCCAGCGCCTCGACGGAGCGCCCCCGCGGGCGCCCCGGGACCCGCTCCGGAAGAGCACCGTTCCAGATTGCGGTCCGTCGCTGCTTCTCAATAGGATGCCGCGCGCATGGACGAGCTGGAGCACGAGACGCCACACCGCCCGGCGCAGAGCCGCCGGTCGCTCGTCCCCGCCTTTGTCATCGCCGCGATCGCCACGGCCGGCGGGATCGTCCTCGGGCTCGTCATCCCCTGGTTCCCCCCGGCGGCCGACACCCAGGCGAAGTCGATCGACACGCTCTACTACGTCCTGATCATCGTCACCGTCCCCGTCTTCGTGCTCGTCGAGACGGTCGTGCTCTTCGCCGTCGTCAAGTTCCGGATGCGCCCGGGCGAGGAGATGCTCGACGGGCCCCCGATCCACGGGAACACGCGCCTGGAGATCATCTGGACGGCGGCCCCCTCGGCGATCATCGCCGCCCTCGTCGTCTACGCCGCCGTGGTCCTCCGCCACATCGAGCACCAGCCGGCCGGCGAGATCCAGGTCCAGGTCTACGCCCAGCAGTTCGCCTGGTCCTTCGCCTACCCCCCGGCCGCCCCCGGGGCCAAGGCCATCGTCTCCAGCGACCTCTACCTGGTCAAGGATCGGCCGGTCCGCTTCCGCGTCCACAGCAGCGACGTCCTCCACGGGTTCTGGATCCCCGCCTTCCGGCTCCAGATCGACGCCGTCCCGGGCACGACGCAGAGCTTCCGGGCCACCCCGAAGCGGATGGGCGACTACGACATCGTCTGCACCGAGCTCTGCGGCCTCGGCCACTCGGTCATGCGCTCGACCGCCCACGTGGTCACCCCGGCCGCCTACACCGCCTTCCTCGCCTCCCGGGGCGCCGCCTCGGCCCTCCCGGCGGCCGCCGGCCCCGGTGCCCTGGCGGCGATGGGCAAGCGGGTCTTCACCTCGACCGGCGGCTGCGGGGCCTGCCACACTCTGGCCGACGCCCAGACGACGGGCTCGATCGGCCCCGACCTGAACAAGTACCTGAAGGGCAAGTCCGAGGCCTTCATCCGGACGTCGATCGTCAATCCGAACGCCTACGTCGAGAAGGGCTTCGGCGCCAACATCATGCCCGCCAACTTCGGGACGACCCTGAGCAAGGACGAGCTGGGCGCCGTCGTAAAATATCTTGCGAACGTGACCGCCAAGTGACGCGAGGAGGAAACTGATGGCTGCCAGGCTCCGAGCACCGGGCCTCCTGCGCGGGGGCTGGATGTTCCTGATCGGCGTCGCCTTCGCCTACGGGCTGACGTCCCTGATCCGCTACGTCTCCCACTACCACCCGTTCGTCAAGGGCGACTCGGTGCTCCAGGTGGCGATGATCGCCGGCCCCCTCTTCTTCCTCGTCGGCCTCGGGGCCTTCGACTACTGGTTCTACTGGGCGGCCGGCAAGCCGACCCGGCCCGAGGACCACTCGAGCCACGGGGCGCGGTCCTGGAAGGACTACTTCCGGGTCAACACCGACCACAAGGTGATCGGCATCCAGTACACGGTCCACTCGTTCGTCTACCTGCTGATCGGCGGCCTCTTCGCCATGCTCGTCCGGGCCGAGCTCGCCCAGCCCGGGGCCAAGTTCGTCGACGCGAACACCTACAACGGCCTCTTCTCGGTCCACGCCTCGCTGCTGATCTTCCTGTTCGTCATCCCCGTCTTCGCCGGCCTGGCCAACTTCGTGCTCCCCCTGATGATCGGCGCCCCGGACATGGCCTTCCCCCGCCTGAACGCCCTCTCGTTCTGGCTGCTCCCGATCGCCGGGCTGATGATGCTGGCCTCGTTCTTCGCCCCCGGGGGGTCGTTCGCCTCGGGCTGGACCGCCTACGCCCCGCTCTCGACGTCCTCGCCGATCGGGCAGGACTTCTTCACGCTCGGGGTCCAGTTCGCCGGGGCGTCCTCGATCGCCACCGCCCTCAACTTCCTCGTGACGATCATCACGATGCGCGCCCCGGGGATGAGCTTCTTCCGGATGCCGTTGCTGGTGTGGGCGAACTTCTCGACCTCGCTGCTCGTCGTCATCGCGACGCCGTTCATCGCCGCCTCGCAGTTTTTGGTGCTGCTGGACGCGGGCCTGCACTTCCATTTCTTCGACGCATTCGTCGGGGCAGGCAAGGATGGCAACGTGATCATGTACCAGCACATCTTCTG
>JAXDHK010000324.1:0-7048 GCA_034664545.1 Solirubrobacteraceae bacterium | reverse complement strand
CACGTCCTCGCGGTTGCGCTCCGCGCACACCAGGTCAGCCTCGGTCCGGGTCATGCCCACGAAGGTAGCGCCGCGGCCGGGCCACCGCAACCTCAGCCTCGGGTGTCGGCGGGGCGGGTGGCGGGTACCGGCGGGAGTCGTGATCCACCACGTCGCCCTCGAGACGAGGCCCGCCGACGGACCGGCGGCGGTCGCGTTCTGGCGCCTGCTCGGGTTCGTCGCGGTCGAGCCGCCGAGCGCGTTGCGAGATCGGGCGGCCTGGGTCGAGCGAGCGGGCACGCAGATTCACCTGCTCTGGACCGACGCGCCGGTCGTCCCGCCCACGGGCCACGTGGCGGTGGTCGTCGCCGAGTACGAGGCGACGGTCGACCGCCTCCGCGCGGCCGGCCATCCCGTCGACGCGCGGACCGAGCACTGGGGGGCGGCGCGGTCGTTCACGACGGCCCCGGGCGGGCATCGGGTCGAGCTGATGGCGGCTCCGCCGAGCTGACGGGGGTCAGCCGGGCCGGCGGGTGGTCACCCGATCAGGTCGAGACGGCACCGGAGCCCCGCCGCGTGGGCCAGCCGGGTGTCGGCGGTCACGAGCACGGCATCGAGCAGTACGGCGAGAGCGACGTAGGCCGGGTCGTGGACGCTCAGGTTGTCCCCGAGCTCCGCCTCCCGCGCCTACTGGCGCAGGGGACCCGCGACGACGAGGTTCGCGTACCCGGTCGCGCTCGGGCTGGCCAGGCGAGTCCCCTCGAACGACGCGCTCGCCCGCCAGCGCCCGGACGCCGCCGGGCGGAAGCCGAGACCCCCGGACCCGTGGGTCACGCGGACCCGGACGGTCCGGAAGTACTGCCATCCGCTGACCGGGTCGAAGCGGTCGATGGTCACCGTCACCGGCCCGGCCTCGTTCGGGGCGACGCTCACGGCGATCGGGACCGTCTGACCCGGGGCGGCCCTGCCGGCCCGGCTCCCGGCGATGGTGATCGTGGTGCGGGTGATGGTCCGCGACTGGCGGACAAGCGTGAAGCGTCCCCGGGAGCCGGCCGCCGCCCGGACGACGGCGAAGAAGCGACCCGGCGCCAACCGGTGGTCGAGCGTCTTCGGCCCGGTGTCCCCGCACTCGCAGGCGATCGTCCGGCCCCGGTCGTTGAGCAGCCGGAGGTCGAAGCCGGCGTCGGCCGGGGCATCGAGCATCAGGGTGAGGTCACTGCGCTTGACGACATCGAAGCTGTAGAGGCGCAGCGCGTCGACCCGATCCCCGTCGAGCCGGTCCGAGACCTTCGCGTAGTTGCCGATGAACCGCCCGGGGGCCGTGGCGGCGGGACCGGCCGGCGCGCTCTGGAGGTGGTAGCGCTGGGGACCGCGGATGTTCGGGGCCGGGGTCACGAGGAAGCTGTAGCGCCCGGAGGCCCCGGGCCCGGGGGTGAACAGCCGGTACCCCCCGCAGTGGATGCTCAGGACCGGCGTCGCGTCTTCGAAGGACCGGGTCCCCGGGGGATAGAGGCTCAGGCTGACGCAGCCGGGGTCGGTCTCGTTGGCCAGGTTGATCCGGTAGCTCCGGCCCGCCTGGAACGTCGTCGAGTGGGACCGGGTCGTGTTCTGGACGCGGTCGAGGACCCCCTCGGCCCCGGCGGGTGGGAGCTCGGGTCCGGGCGGGGTCGCCGCCTTCTGGGGGACGAAGGCGTCGAGGGTGAACGCTCCCGGGCTCGAGTTGGCCAGCGGGGCGACCCGGACGAGGTAGGTCGATCCGGCCGTGGCCACGAAGCTTGTCGCGGCCATCCCGTTGGGGTCGGTCTGGTCACAGGCCACCGACTGGACCTGGGAGCGCTGGGACAGGTAGACGTCGACCACGGCATCGAGCTTCCCTCCGGCTGCCACCTGGAGGGCGATCCGCTCGGCGGCCGGCGCCGTGATCGAGTACCAGACCGATCCGGCCAGGGGCCCCGACGCACAGGTCGACGGCGGCTCGTTCGGGGTCTCGGACGTCGCCCCGATCGTCGTCCCGTTGACCGAGACGGGCAGGGCCGCGAGCGCCTGGGCGTTGGCCCGATTGTCGTTGGCCGGCGCCGGCGGCGGCGCGGCGGCCTGGGCCGGGACCGAGCCGACTGCCGCTGACCAGAGGACGGCGGTGGTGACCAGGACGGCGCGCAGTGGCACCTCGGAAGCTCTCATGTCTCGCATCTCCCGTGTTCGTGGCGCGGCCGGCGCCGGTCTGTTGCGCCTGGAACGCCGGCGAGCGGTCAGAGTGACGAATTAGGATTCGACATCCGCGGCGAGCTTCGCGTCGTGCTCAGCGCGCCGGGCGGCGGGCCGAGCGGCCGGAGGTGCGGCTTTCGGCGGGTTCCTGGACCGGGCTATCCCGCCCGCTCGGCCGATCGGAGGCCCCCCCGGGCCCAGAGCACGACGAGCCCGAACAACCCGGCCAGGCACACGGCGGCGATCGCCGTCTTGGTCGGCGCGCCGGAGATCAGGCCTCGCCCGGCCTCGAGCAGGGCGGTCACCGGGTTGTAGGTGGCCACGGTGTGGACCCAGCCGGTGACCAGGGCCAGGGGGACGTAGACCGGGGCGAGGAACAGGAGGATGAAGATCGGCATCTGGATCAGGGGCCCGGCCTGGAGGGTGCGCAGACGCATGGCGATCCCCGCCGCCCAGAGGGTCGAGACGGCGCTCGTGGCCATGGCCAGGAGGAACAGGACCACGAGGTTGGCGACCGACCCGTCGACCCGCATCCCGGTGATCAGGCCGGCGCAGAACACGATCGACAGCACGAAGGCGGCCCGGGTCATGGCGGTCAGGGCGTAGCCGATCACGATGCCCCCCCGGTTCGGCGCGGCGAGAAGGAGACGCCGGGCGAAGCCGAACTCGAAGTCGGCGGCGATCGAGAAGCCGGTGAACACGCCGCCGAACGCCGCCGCCTGGAAGCAGACGAACACGAACTGGAACGACGTGTACCCGGACGGGAAGTCGAAGTTCGGCGCCTTGCTGATCCCGGAGAGGCCCCCGGCGAACGCCGTGAAGAAGAAGAGCGGGAAGAGCACGCTCGGGAGCAGGAGCGCCGGGTTGGTGAACGCGTTGTGGAGCCCCCGCCAGGCGACGGTCAGGGCGACCGACCGGGTGCGCCGGAGCGAGCTCATGTCCGGGTGAGCCGGGTCCGGAGAGCCCGGCTGGCCAGGAACAGGGCGATCGCGATCGCCCCCAGGGCGATCCCGAACGCCATCCCCAGGGCCTGGCCGTCCCAGCCCTTGATGACCAGCGACCGGATCCCCTCGACCATGTAGGAGACCGGGTTGTAGGTGGCGATCGTCCGAAACCAGTCCTGGGCGATCAGGTTCCGGGGGAAGAAGGCCGAGCTCAGGAAGAGCAGGACGAAGAAGAGCGGGAAGAAGCCCTGGACGGCCTCCCCGGATCCGGCCCGGAGGGCCACGAACGTCCCGAAGCAGGCGAAGGCGAAGGAGATCGTGATGGCCAGGACGAGGAGGACGAGCGCGCCCCCCACTCCGGCGGCGATCCCCACCCCGAAGGCCAGGCCGACGAGGAGGTAGAGGACGGCGCTGACCACGCCCATGAAGAGGGCCCCCCCGAGCTGGCCGGCCAGGAGCGCGGTCCCCGACATCGGCGTCATGGCCAGCCGATCGAGGAAGCCCCCCTGGATGTCCCGGGCGAGATCCTGGCCGCCGTTCAGCGAGGCGAACAGCGCCCCCTGCATGAAGGGGACGGCCAGGGCGAAGTCGAGGTAGCTCGTCGCCGGGAACCCGGGGAGCTTGGTCGCCGCCGAGAGCCCCGAGGCGTTGACGGCGAGCAGGATCAGGGGGAACACGACCGGGAAGACGATCTGGGCCGGCTGGCGCGAGGTCCGGACGATCGCGCGCCGGGCGAGGAGCCCGACCTGGTTGAGCGTCGGGCTGCGCAGCAGGGCCCGGCTCACGCCGCCGCCGCCGTCGGCTCGGCCTCCGCCGACGGGTCGGCCCCGGCGGCCGCCGCCGCGCCTTCGAGGCTCCGGCCGGTCTTGGCCAGGAACACGTCGTCGAGGCTCGGCTCGTGGAGGGCGAGGTGGGCGACGGCGATCCCGGCGGCGTCGAGCGCCCGGACGACGCCGGCCAGCTGCTCGACCCCGTCGCGCAGGCGCACGGCGATCGACCCGGCCCGCTTGGCGGCGACCGGCTCGCCGAACGGGTCGAGCGCCGCCCGGGCGTCGGCACACCGGCCGGGATCGGTCGGGGAGACCTCGATCGTCGGACGGGCGATCTCGGCCTTCAGCGCCGCCGGGGTCCCCTCGGCGACGATCACCCCTCGGTCGATGATCCCGACCCGGCCGGCGAGGACATCGGCCTCCTCGAGGTACTGGGTGGTCAGGAAGACGGTCGTCCCCTCCTCGCGGGCCAGGCGGGCGACCTCCGCCCACAGCGCCGTCCGCGACTGGACGTCGAGTCCGGTGGTCGGCTCGTCGAGGAAGAGGATCCGCGGCCGGTGGAGGAGGGCGAGCGCGAGGTCGAGCCGGCGCTTCATCCCCCCGGAGTAGCCCGAGGACTTCCGGTCGGCGGCGTCGGCCAGGCCGACCCGCTCGAGCAGCTCGTCGCCCCGCCTGGCCCGCTCGGCCCGGGGGATCCCCTGGAGCCCGCCCTGGAGCCGGACGTGCTCCCGGCCGGTGAGGAACGGATCGAGGGCGACCTCCTGCAACGCCACGCCGATCGCCGCGCGGACCTGGGCGCCCTGGGTCGCGACGTCGAACCCGGCGACCGACGCCCGGCCGGCCGTCGGGGGGAGCAGGGTGGTCAGCACCTTGACCGTCGTCGACTTGCCCGCCCCGTTCGGGCCGAGGAACCCGTAGATCTGACCGGGCTCGACGCGGAGGTCGATCCCGGCGACCGCCCGGATTCCGCCCTTGAACTCCCGGACCAGACCCTCGACCTCGATGCCTCGCTCTGTCTTCATGCTCGATAAGAGTACGGCATCCGTTGACCTTGTCAAGTATCGCCGATATCAACTATAATGTATGCGAATGGCTATCGAAGTCGACCATCTCACCCCGATCGAGGAGGCCTGGTCGCTGATCAGCCAGCTGTTCTGGGACCTCCGCCCCCGGATGCTGAGCGTGGCCGGCGAGTTCGGTCTGACCCCCCCGCAGATGTTCGCCCTCCGGGTGCTCGACCCCGAGCATCCGCTCCCGATGCGGGAGCTGGCGGCCCACCTCCACTGCGACAGCTCGAACGTCACCGGCCTGGTCGACCGGCTGACCGCCCAGGGGCTCGTCGAGCGGCGGGAGGCACCCCACGACCGGCGGGTGCGGATGCTCGCGGTGACCCCGGAGGGCGCCCGGGTCCGCGACCGCCTGCGGGCCATGATGCTCGAGGTCCCCCCCGGGCTGGCCGACCTCGATCCCGCCGACCAGCGCACGCTGCGCGACGTCATGCGCCGGGCACGCGGCGTGGTCGCCGCCTCCGACTCGTCCATTTCGGAGCCGGATCGCCGGCACCCGTAGGGATCGGCGTTCGGCCCCGGCCCCGCAGGGCCTCGTGGCCGACGCTCTCGCCCAAGGAGATCGGGGTTCGGCCCCGGCCGAGCACGTGACCAGACCGGTCAGGAATCGAGAAGCGCCGGTCGGCGAGCCGCACCTAGAATGGCCGCCACGGCGACGACCCGGTCGCATCCCTTGGATCTCCGGGCTTCCCGTCGTCCTAGGCCCGACCATCACCCGGGGTCGATGTGACCCACGACGTCAGGAGCGACCATGACCGGCTCTTCCACCAAGGGAATCAAGACCGTGCTGCATCCCGTGTCCGACCTGGCGGCGGCCAAGGCGGTGTACGCCGCCCTCCTCGGCGTCCCGCCCCAGGCCGACGGGCCGTACTACGTCGGCTTCGAGGCCGAGGGCCAGCACATCGGGCTGGTGCCGGGCGGTGGACCCCAGGGCATGACCTCACCGGTGGCCTACTGGCACGTGTCGGACATCGAGGCGAAGCTGGCCGAGGTGACCGCCGCGGGGGCCACGGTGAACGAGCCCGCCCACGACGTCGGTGGCGGCCGCCTGGTGGCCACGGTCACCGACCCCGACGGGAACGTCCTCGGGCTGCTTGAGGACCGATGACCGCCGACCCCGGTCCCGTCCTGGGCGGCGTCGCGGCGAGGACGGGCACCCATTCGCCGGGGCCGCACGTCGCCGACCGCCACGATCTGATCCGGGTGCGGGGCGCGCGGGAGAACAACCTCAAGGACGTCAGCGTCGAGCTCCCGAAGCGCCGGCTGACGGTGTTCACCGGCGTCTCGGGCTCGGGCAAGAGCTCGCTCGTGTTCGGGACGATCGCCGCGGAGTCCCAGCGGCTGATCAACGAGACCTACAGCGCCTTCGTGCAGGGCTTCATGCCGACGCTGGCCCGGCCGGAGGTCGACCTGCTGGAGGGGCTGACCACGGCGATCATCGTCGACCAGGAGCGGATGGGCGCCAATACCCGGTCGACCGTCGGCACGGTCACCGACGCCAACGCCATGCTCCGGATCGTCTTCAGCCGGCTCGGGCAGCCGCACATCGGCTCGCCCAAGGCGTACTCGTTCAACGTCCCCTCGGTCAGGGCCTCCGGGGCGATGACGGTCGAGCGGGGTTCCGGCAAGACCCTGAAGCGAACCTTCAGCGTCACCGGCGGGATGTGCCCGCGTTGCGAGGGCATCGGCAGCGTGACCGATCTCGATCTGGCCCAGCTCTTCGATCGGAGCAAGTCCCTCTCCGAGGGCGCGATCACCGTCCCCGGCTACACCGGGCACGGCTGGAACACGCGGCTCTACGCCCAGTCGGGCTTCTTCGACCCGGACAAGCCGATCCGGGACTACACGAAGGCCGAGCTCCACGACTTCCTCCACCACGAGCCGACGAGGATGAAGATCGCCGGCATCAACATGACCTACGAGGGGGTGATCCCCCGGATCCAGAAGTCGATGCTCTCCAAGGACCGGGAGGCGATGCAGCCGCACATCCGGGCCTTCGTCGACCGGGCCGTCACCTTCACCGCCTGCCCCGACTGCGGGGGGACCCGCCTGAACGCGGGCGCCCGGTCCTCGAAGGTCAGAG
>JAXDHK010000323.1:0-7328 GCA_034664545.1 Solirubrobacteraceae bacterium | reverse complement strand
ACGGTCGGATAGCCGCCCTGATAGAGCGGGACGAGGACGAACGCGGCGAGCAGGCCGGCGACGTAGAGCGGCCACACGGTGGCGCCCACCGGTCCGGGGAGGAGGGGATGGGGCCGGCGGCCCACGGCCACGACCGCGCAGGCCAACCCCCCGGCGAGCACCAGGCCGAGCGAGACGTCGAAGGGGACGAAGGCGTAGCCCAATAAGGTGAGCGCGAGCGCCGACAGGCAGGCTCCGACCGGGAGCACCCAGACCAGCTCGTGGCGGCGCAGGGTGGGCGGCAGGACGAGGCGGACGGCCCCGAACCCGGCGACCGCGAACAGCCCGGCGGCCGCCGCCGCGACCCGGGCGACCGGGTAGATCGCGTGGCGGGAGTCGTGGGCGTGGATCCCCTCGGCCAGCTTGATCCGGTTGGCCAGGTAGCCGACGGCGGCGAAGGCCACCAGGCCCAGGACGGTCCGGGTCAGGCGGGAGTCGAGCGCTTCGTCCGGGCCTGGCGGAGGACCCGGGAGAGGAACACCGGATTCCCGAGCAGGTAGCGCCGCCACATCCGCTGCGGTTCGATCACGAGTCGAAAAATCCATTCCAGTCCATTGTCAGCCAACCATCCCGGCGCTCGCGGCACGCGCCCCGATACGTAGTCGAACAGGGCGCCGACCGTCCAGCAGACCGAGACCTCGAGGCGGTCGGCGTTGCGCTCGACCCACTCCTCCTGCTTGGGCGTGCCCATCCCGACCAGCACGATGTCCGGCCGCCGGGCGTTGATGTCCTCGATCACCCGCTCCTCGTGCGGCGAGCCGATCTCGAAGTACCCGTGGTGGGAGCCGCTGACCTGGAGGCGAGGATACTGGCGCCGCAGCCGCCTCGCCGCCTCGGCGGCGATCCCCGGATCGCACCCGAGCAGGTAGACCGAGTGGCCTCCGGCCTCGCACAGGGACGCCAGCCCCCAGATCCAGTCGGCGCCGGTCATCCGGTGGGGGATCTCGACCTCGAGCGCCTTTGCCGCCAGCCGGACTCCGTAGCCGTCGCAGTAGACGAGGTCGGCCCGCTCGAGCGCGCTCCGCAGCTGCTCGGACTCCTGCGAGCGGTTGAGCACGTGGGCGTTCACGTACATCACCCGCCGGGGGGGTCCGCTCCCCCCGACCCAGCTCGTCACCCGCACCAGCATCTCCGCCGGCTGGGCCAGGGCGATCGGGATGTCGAAGATCAGCGAGCGACCGTCGGGTCCGCCGGCCTCCGGTGCCATCGTGGCTTTTCCGTTCGTGCTCATGTCCTCCCCGGGGCGCATCGTATGCCACCGTCGCCGGCGGTTAGCCTTCTCCGCCGATGGCGACCGTGACGATCGACGCGAGCGATGCCGACGCCGCCAGACCCCGGGGCTGGGGCCGCTACCTCGTCGAGCTCCTCCGCGCCTTCCGCGACGGCGCGGCCGGCGACCTCCTGATCGATCCCCAGGCCGGCTGGCGGCGCCTCCCCGAGGTGGCCTGGGAGCAGATCGGCCTCCCGCTCCGGGCCCGCCGCTCGGCGGTGGTGCACGCCCCCAACTGCTTCCTCCCCCTCCGGCGCTCCTGCCCCGGGGTGGTGACGATCCACGACCTCGCCTTCGAGACCCATCCCGACGACTTCGCCCCGCGCACCCGGCTCAAGTACGCCCGTCTCGCTCCCCTGGCCGCCCGGTCGGCCGAGCGCGTGATCTGCGTCTCCCACCACACCGCCCGGGACGTGATCGACCGCTACGGGGTCAGCGAGGATCGCGTCCGGGTGATCGGCGAGGCGCCGTCGCTCGCCCGGGGGGATGCCCCCACCCCCCCGGGGCCCTACCTCCTCGGGGTCGGCGATCTCCGGGCCAAGAAGGACTACGCCACGCTCGTCGCCGCCTGGCGGCGCCTGCGCCGGGACGGCTTCCCCCACCGGCTGGTGCTCGCCGGGGCCGACGGCGGCGAGGCCGGGCGCCTGCGCGACGCGGCCGGCGGGGAGCCGCTCGAGGTGAGCGGCTACGTCACCGACCCCGAGCTCGACGCCCTCATGCGCGGGGCCGACCTCTTCGTCCACCCGAGCCGCCACGAGGGCTTCGGCCTCGTCCTGCTCGAGGCGATGGCGCGCGACACCCCGGTGGTGGCGGCCCGGGCCTCGGCCCTGCCCGAGACGGCCGGCGAGGCCGCGGCGTACTTCGAGCCGGGCGACGAGCGCGAACTCGCCGAGGTGATGGCCGCCCTGCTCGGGGACGCCGGGCGGCGCCAGGCCCTCGTCGCCCGCGGCCGCGACCGGGTCGCCGCCTGCTCGTGGCGGGCGACCGCCGAGGCCACCGCCGACGTGTACCGAGAGCTCCTTTGAGCGCCGCCGGCCGGGACCGCCCGCCGGTGCGCACGACGATCGTGATGCTGAGCGTCGACGAGGCCCACCTGCTCGAGCACTCCCTCCCGGCCGCGGTCGCCCAGCCGGGCGTCGAGGTGCTCGTGGTCGACAACGCGTCCGAGGACGCCACCGAGACGCTCGCCGGCGCCCACGGGGCGCGCTACATGCGCCTGCGCGAGCGGCTCAGCTACGCCGCGGCAGTCAACGCCGGAATCGCCGGGAGCGACGGGGATGCCGTGCTCCTCCTGAATGCCGACTGCGTGATCGCCCCGGACTTCCTCGCCGCCGCCACCGCCCAGCTCCGCGACCCGACCGTCGGCTCGGTCGCCCCGAAGCTGATCCGGTCCGCCTCGGTCGCGGCGACCGACCGGCTCGACGTCCTCGACACGGCGGGGATGACCGTCGACCGGCGGCGCAAGAACGGCCTCGTCGGCCACAACACCCCGGCCGGGTCCTACTCACGCCGGACCGAGACCTTCGGCGGCGACGGGGCCGCCGTGCTCTACCGGCGGGAGACGCTCGCGGCGTGCGCGCTCGGGGTCGAGGTGCTCGACGAGGACTTCGAGCTCTGGGCGGCCGATGTCGACCTCGCCTGGCGGGCCCAGCTCCTCGGCTGGCGCTCGATCTACGAGCCGGCGGCCGTCGCCTGGCACGTTCGCTACTACAGCCCTTCGACCCGCGCCGCCCTCGACCCCGCCCACCGGCGCCTCCAGTTCCGCAACCGCTACCTGATGATCGCCAAGAACGAGACCCTCGGCGGCCTCGCCCGGGACCTGCCCCGGATCCTGGCCTACGAGATCCTGGCTCTCGGCCACGTCCTCCTGCGCGAGCGCCATCTGCTCGGCGGGTACCGCGACGCCTGGCGGCTGCTCCCGGCGGCGCGCCGCCGGCGGGCGCTGATCGCTCCCCGCCGCGACCGCCGCCGCCGCGTCCCGTTCGGGTTGGCCCCGCCCGCCTGAGCCCGGTCCGGCGCCCGGCGCCCGGCCCGTCGCGACCGGCTCCGCCGCGCCGTCGCCCCGGTCGGCCGTGGAGGTCAGCGGCGCGACACATCGATCGGAGTATCGTCACCGGAGTCGTGTCGGTTGGAGAAGTCGAGCAGCTCGCGCAGGTGAGGGCCCTGATCGCCCAGGGTCACCGGTTCGGCGTTCTCACGCCGCACCAGATCGAGAGCGCCCTCGGCGATCTCGGGCTGAACGCCGATGAGCTCGAGCAGCTCCACGGGCTGTTCGCCAACCGCCAGATCACCGTGGCCGACGAGCCGGCTGCGGCCGAGGCCGAGCCCACCCCGGCCTCCGAAGAGAAGGACGGCGAGGGGGCGGGACGCCCGGCCGCCGCGGACATCACGACCGACTCGCTCCAGCTGTTCCTGCGCGACCTCGGCAAGGTGCGGCTCCTCACCGCCCAGGAGGAGGTCGATCTGGCCAAGCGCATCGAGCGCGGCGATCTCCGGGCCAAGCAGCGCATGGTCGAGTCCAACCTGCGCCTGGTGGTCTCGGTGGCCAAGAACTACCGCGGTCAGGGCCTGCCCTTCCTCGACCTGATCCAGGAAGGGGCGCTCGGGGTCGTCCGAGCGGCCGAGAAGTTCGACTATCGCAAGGGCTTCAAGTTCTCGACCTACGCGACCTGGTGGATCCGTCAGGCCATCGTCCGCGCCCTGGCCGACAAGTCCCGCACCATCCGCATCCCGGTCCACGTGGTCGAGAAGCTCAACGCGATCGCCGCGGCCGAGCGCAGGCTCGAGGCGGAGCTGTGCCGGCCCCCGACGGTGGCGGAGATCTCGGTCCGGACCGGGGTCAAGCCCGCGGAGGTCGAGTCGATCAGGGGCCTGGCCCAGGCGCCGATCTCACTCGAGAAGCCGATCGGCGACGACGGCGGCGTCGAGCTCGGAGAGCTGATCCCGGACACTGGATTCGAGTCCCCCTACGAGCGGGCGGCCAAGATCCTCAGGCTCGAGGCCCTCCGGGGAGCACTCGAGCAGTTGAGCCATCGCGAGCGCCGGGTGCTCGAGCTCCGCTACGGCCTCGGGGGCGAGCAGCCCCGGACGCTCGAGGCGATCGGCCGGTCGCTCACGGTCACCCGCGAGCGGGCCCGTCAGATCGAATCGCGGGCGCTCGAGAAGCTCAAGCGCCACGCGTTCGCCGACCACTTCCGCGACTGATCCGCCCCCCGGCTACCCGTCCTTGCGTCCGCCGGGCAGGCCCGCCCGTCCCGCCAGGCCACCGATCCGCTGGACCGCGTCCTTGCGGCGCGTGCCCCCCGCGGACTTGTCGAGGAAGTAGCGGGCGCCGAGTACGGTGACCGCGCCGGGGGCGAGTCGCCGGCCCAGCCGGACCGTGAGCACGATCATCAGGCGCCTGAGGGTGCGCCGGCCCGCCCTGGTGGACGCCGCTCTGCGGACGAGTCCACGGCGGTTGCCTTTGCGGCGAGACAAGAACATAGCCATCTCCAGTTACGCGCTTAGGGGTTGACCGCCCCGGCCGCCGCGCGCGGCCGGCACGCCTGAAAGACTCTCACGCCAGCCCGGCCGCCGTCGTATAGACGTCCCAGGTGGCTCGCGCCGCGTCGTTCCACGACCAGGCGAGGGGCTTGGGCGCCGGGCGTTGGACCGCCTCGGCGGCGTCGAGCAGGCCGCGCAGGTCGCCCCGGTCGACGAAGGTCGCCCGGTCGGCGAGCACCTCCCGGAGCGCCGGGATGTCGCAGGCGACGACCGGGGTCCCGCAGGCCAGGGCCTCGACCGTCGGCAGCCCGAATCCCTCGTCGTCGCTCGGAAAGACGAGCGCCCGGGCCCCGCTGTAGATCGCCGCCAGCTCGTCGTCGGGAACGTGACCGGTGAGGGTGACGTCGGGCAGCTCGTGCGCCCACTGCTGGGCATGGCCGACGAGCACGAGCGGGATGTGCCGGGCGGTGGCGGCGAGGGCGGCCACGCGCTTGCGCGGGTCGGGGTGCTGGAGGCCGCCGACCCAGAGGAGGTACTCCTCGGGGAGGTGGTAGCGCTCCCGGGCGGCGGCGATCTCCGCCGCCGAGCGGGGATACATGGCCGCGACCGCCGCCTCGGGGATCACGCACAGGCGCTCGGGGTCGACCTTCAGCCGCTCGACCACGTCCTGGGCGACGGCGTGGGTCGGGACGATCAGGCGGACCGCGCGCTGGACGGCCATGTAGCGCAGGCCGAAGCGGATCCCGGTCCGCAGGTACTCGCCGTGGCGCTTGAGCGGCACGAGGTCGTGGACGGTGACCACCATCGGGCACGGGCTGCGCAGGAGGGCGCCGTCGATCCACGGCGCGTGGAAGATGTCGGCCCGGCGGGGGCGGTGGGTCTCGACGATCTCCGCCCCGGCCTCGGCGGTGTCGCGCAGTCCGGCGAGCAGGCAGCGGACGTAGCGGCCGATGCCCCGCCGGTCGGTCTGGGCGCGGCTGTCGAAGGCGATCCTCATGGCCGGGCGCCCGACCGGGCCGGCGGCGCGATCAGGCCCTCGACCCGGGAGGCGTAGGCGTCGGCGTCGAAGCGGCGGGCCGAGCGCCGGGCCGCCTCCCCCATGGTTCGGCGCCGCCCGAGCACCTCGAGCACCGCGGCGGCGATCTGGTCGGGGCGGCCCGGATCGACGAGACGGCCGGTGACCCCGTCCTCCACGACCTCGGCCAGCCCACCGACCCGCGTGGCCACGACCGGCGTCCCCACGGCCATCGCCTCGGCGAGCACGGTGCCGAACGGCTCCTGGCGCGAGGGCGCCACGAGCACATCGACGTGCCGCATCAGAGCGGAGGCGTCGGGAACCCATCCGTAGTGCTCAACCTCCCCGGCTGCGCGCACCGCCTCAACATAGCCGGGATCGGTTCCGAAGGGGTCGGCCCCGACGATCACCACCCGGGCCCCGGGGGCCCCGGCCCGGATCGCCGGGGCCGCGGCGATCAGGTCGAGCGGAGCCTTGCGTCGCTCGAGCCGGCCGACGAAGGCGATCACCGGACCCGGGGCCGGCGGCCACGGCGGCGGCGCGTGGGGTGGATCGAGCTCGATCGGGCAGAAGACGACGTGGGACTCGAGGCCGACCAGGCGATCGGCGACGGCCTGGGAGTCGGCGAGGACGACGTCGGCCGTCCGCCACATCGCCGGGACGCGCTCGACCATGTCGTGGACGTGGAGGACCGTCCGGGAGCCGCGCAGGGCGGGGAGGAGGCGCCCGCAGACGGTGCCGTTGAGGTAGACCACGTCGCGCCCCCGGGCGAGCCGGCGCGCCCCCGGCCAGGAGGCCGCCGCCCGCGCTCCCGCGCGCCGCCCGAGGCCCCCGACCGGGAGCGGCGCCCAGGCGAATCCCGCCTCGGCGAGCGGGCCGGGGCCGGGCGTGGTGAGGAGCACGTCCCAGTCGAGGCGCGCCAGCAGCCGCAGGAGACCGACCTCGGCGCCGCCGGCGTGGCTCGTGGCGCAGACCGCCCAGAGGCTCGGCCGGGTGCCCGTCTCCGGCGCGGGGGCGGCCTCGGGCGCTCGGGGGGACGAGGTCACCGGTGCAGGCTACGCTGCGTCGCCGGCCCGGGCGCGGGCGCGAAGACGACATGGACCAATTCGACCGGATCTGGGAGGGCGTGCCCGAGGGGGCCGTGCCCGAGCATCTCGAGCTGCGCCGGGGCTTCCTGCTCGCCCGTGTCGGGGCGGGCGAGCGGGTGCTCGACGTGGGCTGCGGGGAGGGGGCGTTCAGCGCTGCCCTGGCCGGGGCCGGGGCCCTCCCGGTCGGCATCGAGGTGGCGGCCGAGCCGCTGCGCCGGGCGCGGCGCCTGCATCCGGACCTCGAGCTCCAGCTCGTCGACCCCCGGGGCCGACTCCCGTTTGCGGCCGGGCACTTCGACGCGGTCTGGGCGGGCGAGGTGATCGAGCACGTCGCCGACGGCCTCGGCCTGCTCGACGAGCTGCGCCGGGTGCTCAGGCCCGGGGGCCGGCTCCTGATCTCGACGCCCGACCACCCCCGTCGCCTGGTCTGGTC
>JAXDHK010000322.1:0-2943 GCA_034664545.1 Solirubrobacteraceae bacterium | reverse complement strand
GGGGCCAGCTTGATGAACCGGTGGCGGACGACGCCGTCGGTGATGCGCAGGGTGTGGCCGAGGGTGGCGAGGAGGTCGGGCCGGGTGTGGAACTGGATCAGGTGGTACTCGGCGGCGGCCCGGTGCTCGATCTCGTAGGCGAGGGGACGGGCCCCCCACTCGTGGTGGCCGATCAGCGTCCCGCCGGCCTCGATCGTCCGCTTGGTGTCGGCGACGATCTTCGCGCGGTCCTCCTCGGCGGCGCCGAGGTCGAGCAGGAGCATCAGGTCATATGTGGGCGCCTCGGAGGACAAGCGACGCGGGACTATAACAGCGCCGGCCCGGGGAGCCGCCCGCGTCAGAGGCGGTCGCACGCCTTCTTGTAGGCGATCTGGAGGACCTCCGACCCGAACAGGGCGACGAGGACGGTGGCGGTCCAGCGGGTCGGGCGGGGGGCGACGAGGAGCCCGGCGGTGAACGCCGCGGCGATCCACATGCCCAGGCAGTGGGGGCAGACGAGGAGCTCGCCGACCGCCCGGCGCAGGCCGTGCCCCCGGGCGGCCTCGGCGACCTCGCCCGGACCCTCGTCGTCCTGGAAGCGGGTGAACGGGGCCCGGACGGCGGCCATCGCCCGGGACTTGGCCAGGATCCGGGCGGTGGTCTGGGTGGCGACGGTGATCAGGGCGAGGTCGGCGGCGGCGACCCGGTCGGGGAGCTCGCGCCCGGACCGGTGCATCCAGAGGGCAAACCCGGCGGCGAGCCCGGTGAACGTGCCGACGAGGGCGAAGTACCCGCCGAGCGGGCGCTCCTGCGCCGGGGAGTGGCCGGCGAAGGGGGGTGTGTCCTGGAGCCGGATCGGTTGCTCGGTGGTGGCCATCGCCCGGTGATACCCGGATCGGCGGTCGGCCACGCCTGGGCGGTCCGACCCCGGTCGGGCCCGCTACCGACGGCCCCGGCGTCGACGGGCGCGCGTCCCGGCCGCGTAAGCCTTCGATCCGGGCGTGACACCCCCCCGGCGGCCCGAGCGTCGACGGGCTCGCGCGCGGCGCCGCGCAAGCCTTCGATCCGGGGGGGGCTAGCCGGCGTTGGCCTCGGCCTTGGCCCGGATGTCGGCGAGCTGGTCGTCGATCCAGTCGCCGGGATCCCGGGCGGTGACGATCGACTTGAGCCCGGCGAGGCGCTCCCGGCGCTCGTCGTCGGGCATGGTCAGGGCGGCGTGGATCGCGTCGGCGGTCTCCTGGATGTCGAACGGGTTGACCGAGAGGGCGTACTCGCCGAGCTCCTCGTGGGCCCCGGTGTTCTCCGAGAGGATCGAGACCCCGCCCTGCTCGTTGAGCAGGGGCCCCTCCTTGGCCACGAGGTTCATGCCGTCGAACATGGCGTTGACCAGGAGGACGTCGTAGTGCTTGTAGGCGGCGAGCGCCTCCTCGAGGTCGTCGCGGAGCTTGAGCTGGATCGGCATCCAGTCGGGCGTCCCGTGGCGGTGGTTGACCACGGCGACGACGGCCTCGATCCGCTCGAGGTACTCGGCGTACTCGGGGACGTCGGTCCGGGAGGGCATCAGCTGGGCGATGAAGGTGATCCGCTCGGTGAACTCGGGGTGCTGGTCGAGGAAGAGGTCGAAGGCGGTGAACCCGCGGAGGACGTTCTTGGAGAGGTCGGCCCGGTCGACGCGGAGGATCAGGTGCTCCCGCCGGCGGGCGCCGAGCGCCGCCTCGAACCCGGCCACCCGGTCGCTGGCCGCGGCGGCCCGGGTCGCGGCCGCGTCGATCGGAAGGGGGTAGGCCCGGACCCATACCTGGCGATCGCCCCAGTGGACGATCCCGCGCTCGAAGTCGACGTCGAGGTCCATCAGGTCCCGGCAGCATTGGAGGAAGTTCTGCCGGTAGGAACGGGTATGGAAGCCGATGATGTCGTTGGCCAGAATCCCGGCAAAGAGCTCGTCGCGGATCCGGGTCGGGAGGACCCGCCAGGTGTCCGACTGGGTCCACGGGATGTGGACGAAGTGGTGGAGGAACGCGTCGGGGCGGGCCCGCCTGACCATCTCGGGGAGGAGGTAGAGGTGGTAGTCGTGGACCATCACGATCGGATCCTCGATCCCGTCGATCTCCTCGATCACCGCCCGGGCCAGGTCCGCGTTGACGGCGCGGTAGCCGTGCTCGTAGGCGTCGGTCTCGTTGCGCCGGATGTCCGGGGCGTTCGACTGGTCCCAGAGGTAGTGCTGGATGAACCAGAGCATCGGGTTGGCGAAGATGCTGTAGAACGCCTCGTAGGCCGAGTGGTCGGACTCGACCAGGCGCACGAGGTAGGTCCCGCCGGCCGGGGAGCTCACGGTGAACGCCCGGCCGTCGTGCTCGCGCGAGGCCGCCGCGTCGTGCTCGCTCATCGCCGAGGCGATCCAGACCGCCTCCCGATGGGAGGCGAGGCCGGTCAGCGCGGTGACCAGGCCGCCCCCCCCGCGCTGGATGCTCCCGTCGGCCTCGAAGGTCACCGGGCCGCGGTTGGAGACGAGCACCAGGCGGGACTCTCCGGCGGCATTCTCGGACGGCGAGGGCACCCGGTCGACGATACCGCCGCGGTGGCGTCCCGGTCCTCGACCGACCCGGCCGGGCCCGGGGTAATCCCCCGGACTCGGGTAACGGGCGGGCAACAGTCGTGCGCTAGGTTCGGGGTGTGGACGAGCGCGCGCTGAGCTACGACGGGTTCGATCCTCGGGACGAGGGGCTCCGCGAGGCCCTGACCTCGACCGGCAACGGCTACTTCTGCACGCGCGGGACGGCCGAGTGGGAGGACGCCGACGACGTCCACTATCCCGGGACCTACGCCCACGGCGTCTACAACCGGGAGACCACGATCATGGGCGGGCGGCCCGTCCTCAACGAGGATCTCGTCAACCTGCCCAACTGGCTCCCGCTCAAGCTCCGGATCGAGGACGAGGACGCGATCCGGCTCGGCAACGTCGAG
>JAXDHK010000321.1:0-3659 GCA_034664545.1 Solirubrobacteraceae bacterium | reverse complement strand
CACCTCGACGCGACCCAGGAGGAGGAGCAGGTCATCGCCCAGGCGAACACCCCGGTCGAAGCCTCCACCGGCCGCCTGACCGGCGAGGAGATCCTCTGCCGGACCCAGGCCGGCCAGTACGTGACGGTCGGGCCCAAGGACGTCGACCTCGTCGACGTCTCGCCCGAGCAGATCTGGTCGGTGGCCACCGCGATGATCCCCTTCCTCGAGCACGACGACGCCAACCGGGCGCTGATGGGCTCGAACATGCAGCGCCAGGCGGTCCCGCTCCTGAAGACCGACGCCCCGCTGGTCGGGACGGGCATGGAGCTCCGGGCCGCCCTCGACACCGGGGACGTGCTCCTGGCCCGCAACGCCGGGACGGTCGCCTTCGTCGACGCCACGGCGATCGTCATCGAGACGACCGAGGGCAAGCGCGACGAGTACGAGCTCCAGAAGTTCATGCGCTCCAACCAGGGCACCCTGATCCACCAGAAGCCGCTCGTCGCGGCCGGACAGGTGGTCGCCGCCGGCGACGTCCTGGCCGACGGATCCTCGACCGACCGGGGCGAGATGGCCCTGGGCAAGAACCTGATGGTCGCCTTCATGTCCTGGGAGGGCTACAACTTCGAGGACGCGATCATCCTCTCGAAGCGCCTGGTCAAGGACGACGAGCTCACCTCGATCCACATCGAGGAGTACGAGATCGACGCCCGGACGACCAAGCTCGGCGAGGAGGAGATCACCCGCGACATCCCCAACCGGTCCGAGGAGTCCCTGCGCAACCTCGACGACCGCGGGATCGTCCGCGTCGGCGCCGAGGTCGGCTCGGGTGACCTCCTGGTCGGCAAGGTCACGCCCAAGGGCGAGACCGAGCTCACGGCCGAGGAGAAGCTGATCCGGGCCATCTTCAAGGAGAAGGCCCGCGAGGTCCGGGACACCTCGCTCAAGGTGCCCCACGGCGAGGGCGGCGTCGTCATCGACGTCATGACCTTCAGCCGCGAGGCCGGGGACGACCTCCCGCCCGGGGTCAACGACCTCGTCCGGGTGTTCGTCGCCAAGAAGCGCAAGATCTCCGAGGGCGACAAGCTCGCCGGGCGCCACGGCAACAAGGGCGTCATCTCGAAGATCGTCGACGAGCAGGACATGCCCTTCCTCGAGGACGGGACCCCGGTCGACGTGATCCTCAACCCCCTCGGGGTCCCGAGCCGGATGAACGTCGGCCAGATCCTCGAGACCCACCTCGGCTGGGCCGCGGCCCAGGGCTGGTACGACGACGGGACCGAGGCGTTCAAGCACTCGCGGACGGCCGACGGCAACGGCCGGGTCTACGTGGCCACCCCCGTCTTCGACGGGGCGACCGTGGCCGACGTCGACCAGGCCCTCGTGGCCTGGCAGGGCGAGCACCGCGGGCGCATCCGCATGGACATCGACAAGGGGCGCCGGGTCTCCGAGCAGGCGTCGGGCAAGTTCACGCTCTACAACGGCCGGACCGGGGAGCCGTTCGCCCAGCAGGTGACGGTCGGCTACATGTACATCCTCAAGCTCCTCCACCTGGTCGACGACAAGATCCACGCCCGGTCGACCGGCCCCTACTCCCTGGTCACCCAGCAGCCGCTGGGCGGCAAGGCCCAGTTCGGCGGCCAGCGCTTCGGCGAGATGGAGGTCTGGGCGCTCGAGGCCTACGGGGCGGCCTACACCCTCCAGGAGATGCTGACCATCAAGTCCGACGACACCGTCGGCCGGGTCAAGGCCTACGAGGCGATCGTCAAGGGCGAGAACATCGCCGAGCCGTCGATCCCCGAGTCGTTCAAGGTGCTCCTCAAGGAGATGCAGTCCCTCGGGCTCGACGTCAACGTCGTCTCCGAGGAGGGCCAGCGGGCGGAGATGCGCGACGAGGACGACGACCTCCTCCGGGCGGCGGAGGAGCTCGGGATCGACCTCTCGGGGGTCCGGGCCGTCGAGGACGAGGTCCCCGACCCGGTGGTCGAGGAGCCTCCGGCCGCCGTGGTGGCCGACGAGGACGACGGGCTCGACGAGGAGCTGTCGGTGGCCGACCTGGCGGCCGAGCTGGTCGCCGTTCCCGACGACGGGCTCGAGGCCGACCTGAGCGGAGTGGTGGACACCCCGCTCGACCGGGCCGCGATCGGCGACCCGGCGCTCGACCTCAAATCGCTGGATGCTGACGAGACACTGGACGAGGAGACCGCATGATCGACATCAACAACTTCGACGCCATCGAGATCAGTCTCGCCTCGTCCAAGCAGATCCGCGGGTGGAGCTCGGGCGAGGTGACCAAGCCGGAGACCATCAACTACCGGACCCTCAAGCCCGAGAAGGACGGCCTCTTCTGCGAGCGGATCTTCGGTCCGACCAAGGACTGGGAGTGCTACTGCGGGAAGTACAAGCGCGTCCGCTACAAGGGCATCGTCTGCGAGCGCTGCGGCGTCGAGGTCACCCGGTCGAAGGTCCGCCGGGAGCGGATGGGGCACGTCGACCTGGCCGCCCCGGTCAGCCACATCTGGTTCTTCAAGGGCGTCCCCAGCCGGATCGGCTACCTCCTGGACATGGCCCCGAAGGAGCTCGAGAAGGTCCTCTACTTCGCCGCGTCGATCGTCACCTGGGTCGACGACGAGGCCCGGGCCGCCGACCTCGAGAAGCTCGAGGGCGAGGTCAACAAGGTCCTCGACGCCTACGCCGCCGACCGCGAGGAGCGGGTGCTCGAGCTGCGGGAGTCCCTGGCCCGGCGGGAGGAGTACTTGGCCTCGGGCAAGCAGACCGGGTTCGCCGACGACGACTACATCTGGGCGGACTCCCTCGACGTCAAGGTCGCCAAGCTCTCCGACGAGGAGCGCGAGAAGCTGCTCAAGGAGCTGCGCAAGACCTTCGAGGCCGACATCTCCGACACCGAGGCCTACATCGACGACGCGGCCGAGCGGATGCGCGCGGTCTGGGACTTCTTCAAGGACATGGAGCCCAAGAAGATCGAGCACGACGAGACGCTCTTCCGCGAGCTCAAGGAGCGCTTCGGCTCTCCCTACGGCTTCGGCGAGTACTTCCGGGGGGGCATGGGCGCCGAGGCGATCCGCGACCTCCTGGCCCAGGTCGACCTCGAGGCCGAGCGCGAGGAGCTCTCCGAGACGATCAAGACGGCCAAGGGCCAGAAGCAGGCCCGGGCGGTCAAGCGGCTGCGCGTGGTCAGCGCCTTCATCCAGTCGGGGAACAAGCCCGAGATGATGGTGCTCGACGCGATCCCCGTGATCCCGCCCGAGCTGCGCCCGATGGTCCAGCTCGACGGCGGCCGGTTCGCCACCAGCGACCTGAACGACCTCTACCGCCGGGTCATCAACCGCAACAACCGGCTCAAGCGGCTGCTCGACCTCGGGGCCCCCGAGATCATCGTCAACAACGAGAAGCGGATGCTCCAGGAGGCGGTCGACGCGCTGTTCGACAACGGCCGCCGCGGGCGTCCGGTGACCGGTCCGGGCAACCGCCCGCTCAAGTCGCTCTCGGACATGCTCAAGGGCAAGCAGGGGCGCTTCCGCCAGAACCTCCTCGGCAAGCGTGTCGACTACTCCGGGCGGTCGGTGATCGTCGCCGGCCCCTACCTCAAGCTCCACCAGTGCGGCCTGCCGAAGATCATGGCCCTCGAGCTGTTCAAGCCGTTCATCATGGCCCGC
>JAXDHK010000320.1:0-10092 GCA_034664545.1 Solirubrobacteraceae bacterium | reverse complement strand
AGCACCACCGGGTAGACGAGGACCGCGAGGACGAACACCGGACTCCCTTCTCGGGCGCTCGCCGGCGGCGAGGCGCAAGCCGGAGAGGGGACTCGAACCCCTGACCTATCGCTTACAAGGCGATTGCTCTACCAGCTGAGCTACTCCGGCGGCGAAGCCGCCCGGACGCTAGCGCAGCGCCGCGGCGTGCTCGATGTTCCCGTGGCCGTTGTTGGAGATCACGTGGGCCCACGGCTCGGGCTCGTCCTGGGCCTCCGAGTTCAGCCTCCGCTCGAGCTCCCCGAGGACGACCCCGAAGACGAGGTGGCGCCACGTCGCCTGGGCCAGGGCCCGGCCCGACCCGGCCAGCTTGGGCAGCTCCGCCCGCGCCGGGTGCATCCGGTCGGTCACCGCGGTCAGCGGCCACGTCGCGAAGTTCTCGACCACCGCCGCCAGCGGCCCCCGCGACCACGACGGAAGCGGGACGTGGGGAGCGAGGTTGGCGTAGAGCGCCCCGAACGCCGCCCCGTTCTGGAGGTGGATGGCCAGGCCGATCGCCCGCCAGGCGCCCCGCCGGGTGAAGGCCTTGCCGAGCAGCTCGACGTCGTCGAACTCCGAGCCGAACACCCGCTTGTCGAGGGGCTGCTGGGCCGCCCAGACCCCAGCCGCCACGGCGCCGGCCAGCGCCCCCCGGAGTGTGCGAGTCCGATCGATCAGCATGTCCGATTCAGGACTGTAACGGCACCCGGGGCGGCGGGTATGCAGGCAGATGGCGCACGACACCGCCGGCACCGCGCTCGAGACCCGGCCCCAGCCCCGGGGCTACGACCCCGACGTCTACCACGGCAGGGCGCGCCACCGCGGCGTCAACCTCGTCCTCTACGTCATCGTCCGGGCTGTCCTCCAGCCGTTCTTCCACGTCTACTTCGGCATGCGGCGCTACGGGACCGAGCACGTCCCCAAGCACGGGCCGGTGATCTTCGCCGCCAACCACCGGAGCTTCCTCGACGCCTTCGTGATCGGCATGCTCAGCCGCCGGCCGGTCTACTACGTGGCCAAGAAGGAGCTCTTCCAGCGGCCGCTCCAGGCCTGGCTCCTCAACCGGCTCGGGGCGTTCCCGGTCGAGCGCGAGGCCGCCGACCGCGAGTCGATGTCGACCGCCCGGGCCATCCTCGCCCGGGGCGACTGCGTCGTGATCTTCCCCGAGGGCACCCGGATCCGGACCGGTCCCCTCGGCCCGCCCCGGCGGGGGGTCGGGCGCCTGGCGCTCGAGACCGGCGCTCCCGTCGTCCCGGTCGCCGTGATCGGCACCGACCGGGCCCGCCGGGGCTGGCGGATCCGCCCCTGCCGGGTCCGGGTCCGCTGCGGGCGCCCGCTGACCTTCCCCCGCCACGACCGGCCCTCCCCGGCCCTGGCCGCCGCCGTCACCCAGCGCGTCTGGCCGTGCGTCGAGCTCCAGTGGGAGTGGCTCGGCGGCGAGCCGCCCGGGACCGCCCGGGGGGCGACCCCGGACGCCGATCCCGGGATCCGGGCCGCCTGAGCCCGAGGGATACTGTTGATGGGTGTCCGAGCCGCCAACCAAGGCCAAGGCGCAGCTCGACGCGGAGTTCTCAGACCTCTACCGGGCCCACCTGCGCGACGTCTACAGCTACGCCTACTACCGGGTGGGCAACCACCACGACGCCGAGGACCTGACCGAGCAGACCTTTCTCCAGGCCTACCGCCACTTCGAGCGGGCCCAGCGCGAGTCCGACGGCCGGCCGCTGCGGCCCTGGCTGATCCGGATCGCCCACAACCTGGCCGCCAACCTCTACCGCGACCGGGCCCGCAAGCCCCAGAGCCCGCTCGACGAGAGCGCTCCGATCGCCGCCGCCCACACGACCGAGGAGCTCGTCTCCGGCCGCGACGAGCTCAAGCGGGTGCTCGAGGCGGTCAAGGAGCTTCCCGATGACCGGCGGGAGGCGCTGATCATGCGCTTCGCCCTGGGCATGGACAACCGGGAGATCGCCCGGGCCCTCGGGCGCACCGACGGGGCGACCAAGGTGCTGATCCACCGGGCGATCAAGCAGCTCGAGGGGATCGTCGCCGGGGGCGAGGCATGACCGACGCGATCAAGCTCGAGTCCCTGCTCCACGCGGCCCTCGTCCCGGTCGAGCCCCCCGAGGCCCTCGTCGTCCGCCTCGAGGCGACCCTCCGGACGCTCAGCGACCTCGCCGCCGACGAGCTCGAGGGCTGGGAGCTCGCCGCGATGCGCGACCCCCGCAACTGGGCCCGGCCGGCCGCGGCTCTCGTCGTCGGGACCGCCGCCGGGGCCGCGCTCGTGCTCCTCCGGGCCCGCCAGCGGCACCGCGACCAGCCGCCCGGGAGCATCGGCGACCTGCGGGACCTCGCCGAGCAGACGGCCCAGGACATCGCCGGCGAGGCCCGCAAGCTGCTTGACTCGCGCTGATCGCCCCGGTTTGATCCGCCCCGGCGACCCGGCCGTAGGACAGGCATATGGTTAGACCAACCCGATCGCGTGACCGCTCCGCTGTGACCGGCCTGCGCGAGCTCGCCGACGAAGACCTGATGCAGCTCGTCCGCCAGGGCGAGGCCGCGGCCTTCGAGGTGATCTACGACCGCCACTGCAACGCCGCGTTCTCGCTCGCCTACCGGATGACCGGCAAGCGCGCGATTGCCGAGGACGTCGTCCAGGAGGCGTTCCTCTCGCTCTGGCGCAGCGGCGCCCGGTACGACCGGACCCGGGGGAGCGTCCGGACCTGGACGCTCGGGATCGTCCACAACCGGGCCATCGACGCCCTCCGCCGGGGGATCGTCCACGACCGCCGCCGGGCCAGCGACGAGGGCATCGAGGAGCGGTTCGAGGCCAAGGAGAACACCGAGCTCGAGGTCGCCCGGCGCGACGAGTCCCGCGAGATCCGCGAGGCCATGAGCGAGCTTCCCCAGGAACAGAGCCAGGTGATCGAGCTCGCCTACTTCGGGGGCTTCACGCACACCGAGATCGCGTCTATGCTGGGTGCCCCTATCGGCACCATCAAGGGTCGAATGCGCCTCGGGCTCGCCAAGATGCGCCTGGCGCTCGGAGACCCCGGGGAGGTGACCGGATGAACGAGCCCGGCAGGCAACCAACCGACCACGACTGCTCCGGCGACGCCGCGGCCTACGTCCTCGGCGCGCTCAACGACCAGGAGGTCAACCCCTTCCTGCGCCACCTCGAATCCTGCGCGATCTGCCGCGACGAGGTCAACTCGCTCCAGGTGGTCGCCGACATGCTTCCGGCCTCCGTGTCCCCGGTCACCGCCCCCCGCGGGCTCCGGCGCCGCGTCCTGGCCACCGTCTACGAGGAGGCCGAGCTGTTCCGCGCCGCGGCTCCGGCCCCCCGGGCCCCCGCGCCCGCCCCCCGCTGGCGCCTCCCCTGGCGTCCGGCGGCCGGGCCCCCCGCCCGGGGGCGACCGGTCTCCCGCGGCTTCCAGGGGCTCGCCGCCGCCTGCCTGGTCGGGGTCGGCATCGTCGTCGGCACGATCGCCCTCGGCGGCTCCGGCGGCACGAGCGACTCCCGGGGCCGCGTCGTCCTGGCCGACGCCACCCCCCCGACCACCGCCGTCCTCCGGCTCGGGTCGGCCGGGCGGACCGAGCTCGCCGTGAGCAACCTGGCCCCCGCCCCCAACGGCCGGGTCTACGAGGTCTGGCTCCAGCGCAAGGGCGAGCCCAAGCCGACCGACGCCCTCTTCACCCCGACGGCCGACGGCCGAGCGACCGTCGCCGTGCCGGGTGACCTCAGCCACGTCGACGCCGTGCTGGTCACCGACGAGCCGGCCGGCGGGAGCAGCGCCCCGACACGCACGCCCCTGATCCGCGCCTCCCTCCAGTAGTACGCCGGGTCGACCGCCCGCCCGCCCGCCCGGCGCCGACGCCCGGGGGGCGGCCGACCCGGCGCTGCTAGCGTCCGCGCCCCGATGGAGACCTGCTACCGACACACCTCCCGGGAGACCCGGGTCGCCTGCTCGAACAGCGGGCGGCCGATCTGCCCCGACTGCATGACGACGACCCCGGTCGGCATGCGCTGCCCCGAGTGCGCCAAGGCGCGCACGCCGGTCCGGACCATGCGCAACATCACGGCCGGCGGCCTCGAGGCGACCCAGGCGCTGATCGCGATCAACGTGGTCGTCTTCCTGGCCAGCGGCAACTACTCGATCTACGGGAGCACCGCCGGCGGGGCGCTCGTCGGCCACGGCCAGCTCTCGGCGACGTCGCTCGCCCTCCAGCACGACTACTGGCGCCTGGTGACCTCGGGGTTCCTCCACCAGAACCTCCTGCACATCGGCTTCAACATGTACCTCCTCTACGTCCTCGGCCAGCTCCTCGAGCCGGCGATCGGCCGGACGAGGTTCCTCGCCATCTACTTCGCCTCGCTCCTCGCCGGGGCCTGCGGGTCCCTGGTCGGGGTCCCGGCCGACGCGGCGACGATCGGCGCCTCGGGGGCCGTCTTCGGGCTGATGGGCGCGGCGGTGGTCGAGATGCGGGCCCGGGGGATCGACCCGATGACCAGCGGCATCCCGATGCTGATCGTGATCAACCTCCTGTTCAGCGTGACGTTCGCCGGGAAGATCTCGATCGGCGGGCACGTCGGCGGCCTGATCGGGGGCATCCTCGCCGGCCTGGCCCTCTGGCTCGGCGACCGCTACCGCTCGCGCCTGCTCGGGCTCCTCGGCTGCCTGGTGATCGGCGTCTTCGCGGTCGGGGCCGCGATCGTGATCGCCGACCAGAAGACCGCCGCTCCGCCGCCCGGGGGGTCGTTCGTCTTCACCCCGGGGCCCTGACCAGCTCGTCGTAGAGGTCCTGGACCCCGGCCAGGAGGCGCCCCGGGGCGAAACGGACGCGGACGTCGGCCGCCGCCGCCGCCCCCAGCCGCCGGCCGAGCTCCCGGTCGGCGTCGATCCGCCGGAGCGCCGCCCCCAGGGCGACCGGGTCCCCCGGGGCGACGAGCAGCCCGGTCACCCCGTCCCGGACGATCTCCGGGAGCCCGCCGTGCCGGCTGGCCACCACGCAGCACCCGGCGGCGGCCGCCTCGAGCGCCGCGTTGGGCAGGGGGTCGGGCCGGGTCGACGGGACGACGACGACGTCCGCCGCCGCGTACAGGGCCCGGGGGTCGGTGACGAAGCCGGTGAAGCGGACGCGCTCGGCGAGCCCGAGCTCTCCGGCCAGCCGCCGCAGCCCGTGCTCGTAGTGCTCCTGTCCGGGCCAGGCGTCGCCCGCCACGACGGCCACCGCCCCGGGCACCCGGGCGAGCGCCCGGAGGAGCACGTCCTGGCCCTTCCACGAGGACATCCGCCCGAGCACGAGGCAGGCCAGGGGGGCCCCGGCGGCTGGGCCTTTCGGGCGGCCGTCGGGGAGACCGGGGCCCGCCGGGCCGGCGTCGCCCCCGGGGAGGGCGAGGCCGTCGGCGAGGACCCGGGCCCGCGGGTCACCGGCCGGGAACTGATCGCGCACGGCGGCCGAGACGCAGGCCAGGGCCGCGGCGGTCCCCAGCAGCCGCCGGTAGGCCGGCCAGGCGCGCTCGGTGTAGATCTCGCGCACGTGCCAGAGGTGGGGGACCCCGGCCCGGCGGGCGGCGAGGGCGCCCGAGAGGGTGACCGAGGTGTTCGAGTGGACGAGGGCCAGGTCGCGCCCCCGCCCGAGGCCGCTGGTCGCGGCCAGGCGCCAGGCCAGCCGGGACAGGCCGCCCGGGGTCAGCTCCCCCCGGCGCAGGACGGCCACCGGCGCGACCCGGGTCTCGACCCCGGCGGCCCGGAGCTCGCCGGCCAGGGGTCCGTCGGTGGCCAGGACGACCACCGCCCGGTAGCGCCCCGGATCGAGCCCCCCCGCGATCAGGGCGAGCTGGCGGTCGGCGCCGTAGGCCCCGGCCGAGGAGTGGACGAGGAGGACCGTCCGCGGGGCGGCCCCCCCGGCCCCGGCGGTCATCCGGCGGGTTCGAGGGCCACCTCGAAGGCCCGCCGGTCCGGGGGCACCGGGGCGAGCTCGGGGTGGAGGATGTGGGCGAGCAGCTCGAGCCCGTCGATCAGGCGGGGGCCCGGCCGGGAGAAGTAGGCGGCGGCGTCGACGGCGACGATCCGGGCGGCCCCGACGGCCCGGAGGGGATGGGCGTGGGCGAGCGCCTCGACCCAGGCCCGGGGGCCGTCGTAGCCGCAGGGCATGGCGATGACGATGTCCGGAGCGGCGGCGGCGACCTCCGCCCAGGTCGCGGTCTCGGAGGACTCGCCGGCCGCCCCGAGGACGTCCTCGCCCCCGGCCAGCTCGATCAGCTGGGGCGTCCAGTGCCCGGCGACGAAGACCGGGTCGAACCACTCGAGCGCGGCGACCCGGGGTCGGGCGGCCCCCCGCACGGCGAGCCGCACCCGGTCGATCCGCCCGGCCGACCGGGCGACGAGGTCGATGCCCGCGTCCCGGCGGCCGGTCGCCTCGGCCAGCGTCCGCACGTCGCCCAGCGTCTCCCCGAGGGTGTGCGGGTCGAGCGCGATCACCCGGGGCGCCGAGGGCATCCGCCGGGCGAGCGCGGCGACGTCCTCGTAGGAGACCGCGCAGACCGGACACAGGGCCTGGGTGACGATCAGATCGGGGGCCAGGCCGACCAGGAGCGCCTCGTCGAGCTCGTAGATGCTCTGGCCGGCGGCCGTCCGCGCCCGGACCGCGGCGTCGATCTCCCCGCTGGTCAGCCCGGGCGGGAGGACGTCCCGGGTCACACGCGGGAGGGTCAGCGCCGGGGGCGGATAGTCGCACTCGTGCGTCACCGCGATAACCTCATCGGCCAGGCCGAGGCCGAAGAGCAGCTCGGTAGCGTGTGGCACGAGGCTGACGATCCGCACCCACCAACTGTATGGAAACCCTCACCGACGAGCAGATCGACGAGCGCCTCGGGACCGCCGGGCTCACGGCCTGGTCCCACGCGGGCCCGACCCTGGTCCGCGACCACCAGGTCGGCGACTTCCCGGCGGCGATCGCCCTGGTCAACGCCGTGGCCGCCGCCGCCGAGGAGCTCGACCACCACCCCGACATCCTCGTCCACGGGTGGAACAAGGTCCGCCTGACCCTCTCGACCCATTCGGTCGGAGGGCTGACCGAAGCGGACTTCGCCCTGGCCGGGCGCATCGAAGCCCTGCTACGGTAGCTCTCGCAGCGCCCCCAATGAACGACGAACCTCCGCGAAGTATCCCGGGCACGAACGTGCCGCCAGGTAGATGAACCTGCTCCTCCTCGGGGTGGCGCTGGTCCTGGTCGGGATGAACGGGTTCTTCGTCATCGCCGAATACTCGCTCGTGCGCTCCCAGCGCTCGAAGCTCGAGGGGGCGGTCGAATCGGGGCAGCGGGGGGCGGTGCTCGCCCTCAAGCAGATCGAGAACATCAACGAGTACATCTCGACCTGCCAGGTCGGCATCACCATGGCCTCGATCGGCATCGGCGCCCTCGGGGAGCCGGCGATCTCCCACATGCTCGAGCCGCTGCTCGGCGGGGCCTCGGCCGAGGCGGCCGTCGTCGTGTCGGTCATCGTCGCCTACCTTCTGATCACGAGCGTCCACATCGTGGCCGGGGAGATCGTGCCCAAGCTCTACGCGATCGACCGGGCCGAGGGCGTCGCCCGCCGGGTCGCCCGCCCGCTCCAGTGGTTCCGGCGGGCCTTCACCCCGTTCATCGTCGTCCTCAGCGCCGCGTCGAACCGGGTCCTCCGGATGATCGGCGTCGACCCGAGCATCCGGGCCGACCGGGGCGGGTCGCCCGAGGACCTCAAGCGGCTGATCCGGGAGTCCTACGCCGGGGGCAAGCTCGAGGCCAACGAGGCCACGATGCTCTCCGGGGTCTTCCACCTCCACGAGCAGGAGGCCCGCCAGGTCATGACCCCGATCCCGGCGGTGGTCACCGTCGACGTCTCCGAGGACGTCGAGACGGCGCTCCGCCGGTGCATCTCCTCGGGCCACACCCGTCTCGTGGTCACCGAGGACGACAACCAGGACCGGATCCGGGGGATGGTCCACTCGAACTCCCTGGCCCGCCTGCTCATGGCCGAGGGCACGACCGCGTCGATCGAGTCGCTGATCCGCCCGGCCCCGATCGTCCCGGAGACGAAGCCCCTCGACGACCTCCTGGCCGAGCTCCAGCGCCAGCGGACCTCGCTGGCCATCGTCGTCGACGAGTACGGCCGGGTCGCGGGGATCGTCACCGTCGAGGACATCGTCGAGGAGGTCGTCGGGGAGATCACCGACGAGACCGACCCGGCCGGGGGGGACATCCGCCGCCTGGCCAACGGCGACTGGTTCGTCCGGGGGCACGTCGCGGTCAGCGACCTCGCCGACCACGGGATCGAGCTCCCGGCCGACAGCGACGCCTACAACTCGATCGGCGGGCTCGTGTTCAACGACCTCGGCCGCCTGCCCAAGCGCGGGGACAAGATCGACGTCAACGGCTTCGAGCTGCGCGTCGAGTCGGTGCGCGAGAACCGGGTCGTGACCGTTCGCATCCGGGAGCGGCGCCGGGGACGCACGGGGAGCGCGTCCCCGGCCCCGACCGCCTAGCCGGCCGGGGCCGGGCCGACCGGGGCGGTCGGACTAGGTTCGCGGGCGGGGTGCGGACCCTTAAAGTGCTGACGCCCCGGGGGTGCGGGGCGTCAGCGGGGTGCTACTGGGAGGAGGTGCGGTTGCGAGGTATGTGTCGCACCAAGAAGTATGCGCAGGCACTCTCAATTTAAGCCAAAGAAGTCCAAAAGGCTTTCTAAAGATCCCGCCGGGGGCGAGGAATCAGGGGTATTCGTGGAAGCCGCGCTTGGTCTTTCGCCCGAGCGACCCGGCCGCCACCATCTCGCGGACCCGATCGGGGACGTCGGCTCCGATCGTCTCGCCGATGGCCAGGGAGACGTCGAGGCCGACGAGGTCGAGCAGCGCCAGGGGTCCCATCGGGTGGCCGGCCCCGAGCTTCATGCACTCGTCGATGTCGGCGGCGGGCATCCCCGTCCGCTCGAGCAGGCGAACGGCGTCGAAGAGGAACGGGAAGAGGAGGCGGTTGACCACGAAGCCCGCCTCGTCGGGGACCTCGACCGCGGTCTTGCCGAGGGCGGCGCACAGGGCGCGGGCCCGGTCGCGGGTCTCCTCGGTAGCGGCGGTCGGGAAGACGAGCTCGACCAGGGCCATCCGGGTCACCGGGTTGAAGACGTGGAGGCCGCAGAAGCGCTCGGGTCGGCCGCTGGCCGCGGCGAGCTGACTGACCGAGAGGGAGGAGGTGGTCGAGGCGATCAAGGCGGCGGGGTCGGCCTCGAGTCCGATCTCCCGCAGGAGCCCGGACTTGGCGTCCAGGGACTCGGCGATCGCCTCGACGAGGAACGTCGCCCCGGCGAGCTCGGCCCGGTCGGTGACGATCCGCACGTTCGCCGCGGCCGGGCCGCCCCGGGCGAAGCGCTCGACCGAGGCCCGAGCCCGGTCGGCCGAGGCGTCGGACCGAGCCCAGAGGGTGACCGGCCCGTGCTCGCCGGCCACGGTGGCCAGTCCGCAGGCGATCGCTCCGCTGCCGAGGACCGCCAGCGTCTCCGTGCTCCCCATGCCCGGGTACATTAGAGGGATCGCCGCCCGGAACCGCGTATGAGAAGGTCCGAGGGTCGTGAGGTGGTGATCGTCGAGGCGGTCCGGACCCCGATCGGCCGCGGGCACCCCGAGAAGGGCTACTACCGGGACGTCCACCCCAACCACCTCCTCGGGACCTGTTACGCCGAGGTCCTCCGCCGGGCGGAGGTCGATCCGGCCGAGGTCGAGGACGTGATCGCCGGGTGCGTCCAGCAGTTCGGCGAGCAGGGCTTCAACATCGCCCGGAACGCCTGGCTCGAGCAGGGCCTGCCGATCGAGGCGGCCGCGGCGACGGTCGATCGTCAGTGCGGCTCGGCCCAGCAGGCGGTCAACTTCGGAGCCGCCCTGATCGCCGCCGGCGTCCACGACGTCGTCGTCGGCGGCGGGGTCGAGCACATGGGGCACCTCCCGTTCGCCGCCGGCCTGCGCACCCAGGAGGAGTTCGGGCAGGCCTTCACCCCGGCCCTGCTCGAGCGCCACCAGCTCGTCGGCCAGGGCCTCGGGGCCGAGC
>JAXDHK010000319.1:0-10983 GCA_034664545.1 Solirubrobacteraceae bacterium | reverse complement strand
CACCCAGATCCTCGCCCCGGCGGTCAGCGACAAGCTCAAGGCCGCCGGGGGGAGCTGCGCGAGCGTGGTCAAGAAGCAGCTCGACACCGTCGACACCTTCAACGTCTCGGTGCTCGGCGTGACGGTCCACGGCGCGACGGCCCAGGCCCGGGTCAAGAGCACGAGCAACGGCAAGGACAAGACCGACACCCTCGGCCTCCTCAAGCTCCCCAACGGGAGCTGGCGGGTCGCCTCGCTGAGCTGAACCTGAGGCCCGGCCCCTCCTCCGGTCGCCGAGGAGGGCTCACGCGGCCGTCTAGCCGAGCGCCTGTCCGTACTGGCGCCGGTAGTAGTCGCGGTAGGCGCCGGTACGGATGGGCTCCCACCACCAGGGGTTCTCCCGGTACCAGCTGACGGTCCGCTCGAGGCCGTCTTCGAAGTGGGTGGCCGGGGCCCAGCCCAGGGCCGTGGTCTTCCCGGAGGCGAGGGAGTAGCGGCGGTCGTGGCCGGGGCGGTCGGTGACGTAGTCGAGCAGCGATTCGTCGCGGTCGCAGAGGTCGAGGATCCGGCGCACGACGGTTAGGTTGGTGCATTCGTCGGGGCCGCCGACGTTGTAGGCCTCGCCGGGCGTCCCGGTCTCGAGGACGCGGCCGATGGCGGTGGCGAAGTCCTCGACGAAGAGCCAGTTGCGCACCTGGAGGCCGTCGCCGTAGACGGGGAGGCGGTCGCCGGCGAGGGCGTTGAGGATCATCAGGGGGATGAGCTTCTCCGGGTACTGGTAGGGCCCGTAGTTGTTGGAGCCGCGGCAGATCACGGTCTCGAGGCCGTAGGTCTGGTGGTAGGAGGCGACGAGGAGGTCGGCCCCGGCCTTGGTCGCGCTGTAGGGCGAGGAGGGCTCCAGGGGCGAGGCCTCGGTGAACGACCCCTCGGCGATCGACCCGTAGACCTCGTCGGTCGAGACCTGGAGGAAGCGCACGCCGCGGTCCCGGGCCTCCTCGAGCAGGACGTAGGTCCCGAGGGCGTGGGTGCGCACGAACGCGTCGGGCTCGGCGATCGACCGGTCGACATGGGTCTCGGCGGCGAAGTTGACCACGGCGTCGGCGCCGGACAGGGCCCCGGCGACGGCCTGGGGATCCTCGATCGCCCCGTGGACGAACGAGAACCGGGGGTCCTCGGCGTAGTCGTGGAAGTTCTCGCGCCGCCCGGCGTAGGTCAGCTTGTCGAGGACGACGATCTCGTCGTCGGTCGAGCGCAGCCGCACCCGGACGAAGTTCGAGCCGATGAACCCGGCCCCCCCGCACACGAGGAGCCTCACCCCTTCACCCCCGCCCGGCCCGGGGAAGCCGCCGGGACCCGGCCGACCTGGGCGAGGTAGACGGCGACGCCGTCCTCCCAGGCGGGCAGGACGATCGGGTCGGGACGCTCGGACCCGAGGACGCTCCACGCCGGCCGGGGGGCCGGACGGGGCATCTCCGCCGTGGTGAGCACCCGGACCCGCATGTCGACCCCCGCCCGGCGGAAGACTTCGACGGCCAGCTCGTGCCACGAGCAGTGCCCGGCGCCGGCGATGTGGTGCACGCCCGGAGCACCCCGGGCGGCGGCCTCGAGCAGGGCCGGGGCGAGGTGCCCGGTGAACGTCGGGCAGCCGACCTGGTCGACGACCACCCCGACCTCCCGGCGCCCGGCGTCGGCCAGGCCGAGCATCGTCGCCGGGAAGCACCGCCCGCCGGGGCCGAACAGCCACGAGCTTCGGACCACGACATGGTCACCCCCGGCGGCGAGGACCGCGTCCTCGCCGGCGAGCTTCGTCCGCCCGTAGGCCGAGCCCGGGGCGACCGGGTCGGACTCCCGGTAGGGCCGGGCGGCCGCCCCGGCGAAGACGTAGTCGGTCGAGACGTGCACCAGCCGGGCGCCGACCCGGGTCGCCGCCCGGGCGAGGACCCCGGCCCCGGTCGCGTTGACCGCGAACGCCGCCTCCTCGTGGTCCTCGGCCCCGTCGACGTCGGTCCAGGCCGCGCAGTTGACGACCACGTCGGGGCGGACGTCTCCGAGCACCGACCCGACGGCCGCCGGGTCGGTGATGTCGAGCTCGTCCCGGCCGAGCCCGACGGCCTCGAGCCCACCCGCGCCGGCGGCCCCGACCACGTCCCGGCCGAGCATCCCCCCGGCGCCGGTCACGAGCACCCGGGTCACGGGATCGCGATCTCCGAGTTGTCCCCGACCATGAACCGGTAGGCCCGCGGCTGAGCGCGATCCCGGCCGATGCGGACGTTGCGACCCAGCAGCGAGGACTCCATCCGGCCGTGAAGGTCCCGGACCGACGAGTCGGCCAGGAGGATCGAGTGCTCGACCTCGGCGCTCTCGATCAGGCACCGCTCCCCGACCGCCGTGTACGGCCCGACGTAGGCGTCGGTCAGGCGGGCTCCGGCCCCGATGATCGCCGGACCCCGAACCGTCGAGCGCTCGAGGCGGGCTCCGGCCTCGACCACGACCCGACCGTCGACCTGGGAATCGACGAGGACGCCGTCGACCCGGGTCTCGATGGTGTCGAGCACCAACCGGTTGGCGTCGAGCATGTCGTCGAGCCGACCGGTGTCCTTCCACCAGCCCCGGACGATGTGGGGCTCGACCCGGGCGCCCGAATCGACGAGGAACTGGATCGCGTCGGTGATCTCGAGCTCCCCCCGGGCGCTCGGCTCGATCGCCCGGGCGGCGTCGTGGACCCCGGCGGTGAACATGTACACCCCGACCAGGGCGAGATCGCTCCGGGGATCCGGGGGCTTCTCGACCAGCCGGACCACCCGGCCGTCCTCGAGCTCGGCCACCCCATAGTTCTGGGGATCGTCGACCGGCGTGAGCAGGATCAAGGCGTCCGGCGCACCGGCCCGAAAGCTCGCCACGAGATCGGTGATCCCGCCCTGGAGGAGGTTGTCGCCCAGGTACATCACGAAGGCGTCGTCCCCGAGGAAGGGCTCCCCGGTCAACACCGCGTGAGCCAGACCCCGGGGCTCGTCCTGGAGGATGTAGGTGATCCGCGCCCCGAACCGCGAGCCGTCGCCGACCACTCCCCGGATCTCCTCCCCCGTCTCCGGGGCGATGATGATCCCGATCTCGACGATCCCGGCCGCGACGATCGCCTCGATCCCGTAGAACAGCACCGGCTTGTTGGCCACCGGAACCAGCTGCTTGGCGCTGGTATGGGTGATCGGACGCAGACGCGTCCCCTTCCCACCCGAGAGGATCAGACCCTTCATCGACGCCGCAGACTACCGGCGCCGGGTCGGCCGCCCGACCCCGGGCCACCCGCCCGGCCGGGGTCAGCGGAGCCGGTCGGCGGCGGCCAGGACCGCGGCGCGGGCCTCGGGCGGATCGAGCACGGCGGCGTCGCCCGCCTCCTTGAGCACCTCGCGGACCAGCCAGTCCGGGCCGGCGAAGCTCAGCTCGACGGTGATCGACCCGTCGGCGTACTGCTCGACCACCTGGCGCTGCTCCCGGGCCCACCGGGCGCGCTCGGGTGAGATCCAGACCCGGGCCGAGGCCGAGGCCGGGACGTTGCCGGTCCGGGGCCAGCCGTCGAGGTCGGCCGAGGGGTTGACCTCCGGGCGCGGGTCGTAGCGGTCGGGGCTGACCTCGGCCCGCCTGATCCGGTCGAGACGGAAGTGGCGCATCGCCTGCTTCTCGGGATCGTAGGTCGCGACGTACCAGCCCTCGCGGCCGTTCATCAGCGCGTAGGGCTCGACCGTCCGCTTCGAGAACTCGTCCTCGTTCTCCTTGTAGTAGTCGAGCTCGAGCAGGCGCCGGCCGGCGATCGCCTGGGAGACGACCCGGGCGACCCCGGAGTCGTCGCCCCCGGACTCGGCGACCTGGAGCCCCTGCTCCATCGGATCCTCGCCGAGCGCGGCGACGATCTTCTCCCGGGCGCTGGTCAGCGAGCCCTCGGGAATGTGCTCGCCGATCAGGTCGATCGCGGCGATCAGGGCCTTGGCCTCGACCGGGAGGAGCCGGGCCGGGCGGGCGAAGTTGTCGCTGTAGGGCTCGGGATCGACCTCGATCGTCCCGTCGAGGTCGGAGATCTCGGCGTAGAGGACGTAGGAGCCGCCGCCGAAGTTGACGACGTTCAGCACGCCGACGTCCTCCCGGAGCTCGGTCTCGGTGATCTGGAGGCGCTCGCACAGGTCGTCGACGTCGAGCCGCCGGCCGGCCCGTCCGGCCTCGATCAGGATCGAGGCGAGGGTGACGAGGCGGGCGAAGCGCTCGGGCCGGATCGCCGCCGCGTCCCCCCGGGCGTCGCCGTTGCGGGAGGCCTCCCCCGCCCCGTTGGCGGCGGCCGCCGGCGGCGGCGGGTCGACCCGGGCGGCGGTCGTCGGCACCGGGGGCCCGGCGTGGCGGGTGACGAGGAGGTCGACCCGGCGGCGGAGCTCGTCGGCCAGCGCGGGGGGGCCGAGGACCCGGGCGTTGTCCCCGAGGCCGAGCACCCAGGAGAGGAGCTGGCGGGGGTTGCCGTAGTCGGTCACGAAGACCCGGTCGCCGGTCCCGGCCGCGGCCGGGCGGAGCTCTCCGTAGCGCCCGAAGTGGCGCTCGACCTGCCAGGCGACCCGCTCGGCGACGAGGATCTCGGCCCGGCCGACCGTGTCGCCCGACTGCCACTCGGCGCGGTTGGCGTAGGCCCGGGGGTCGAAGTCCGACGGGCGCTTGAAGTCGTGCTCGGCCTTGGTCGCGTAGGCCACCTTCCCGCGGATCCGCGAGAGGCGAAAGACGCGGAGGGCCCCGCGCTCGTGGGCGAGGCCGAGGAGGTAGAACTGGCCGCCCCGGTAGAGCAGGTGGTAGGGGTCGACCCGCCGAGAGCCGACCTCGTCGCGCTCCATCGTGTAGTAGTCGAAGGCGATCGTCTTGTGGCGGAAGATCGCGGTCTCGATCTTCACCAGGCGCTGGGAGAGGTCGTGCCCCCCGGCCGAGGCGGTGATGCCGAGGGCGACCCCCTGCTGCTCGGGCGCGGCCAGCGGACTCGGCCGCCCCCAGGTGATCTGCTGGAGGGCCAGCCGGAGGGGCTCAGCGTAGGCGAACTCCCCGTCGAGCAGCGAGAGGGCGGTGGCCAGGGCGGCGAGCTCGGCGTCGGTGAAGGCGATGGCCGGGAGGTGGAAGTTCTCCGGACGCAGGGAGTAGTTCTCCTGCTCGGCGACCCCGTCGAGCGGCTTCTCGACGGTCAGCGGGATGCGCAGCGACTCGAGCTCGGAGCGGTCGGCGTAGAAGCGCCGGGCGAAGGCGTCCTCGTTCATCCCGCTATATCCCTCGACGTCGCGTTTGATGTCGAGCGCGGTGACCGGACGGCGCTCGGCCATCAGGTAGGAGATCAGGGAGAGCTGGCGGATCAGCTTCTCGGTGTCCTTGGCCATCCCGCGCCTACGATAGACCGCCCCGGGGTCTCGACCGCCCGGTGCGGCCCCTATTTGGGCGGTTTTGTCCGGCCCCCCGCCGGCCTGCGGCGGCTCAGGCGGCTTCGCGCTGCTCGACCGGCTCGATGACCGGGCGCGACCCGAAGAACGCCCCGGACCCGAGGGCCCGGTCGAACCCCGACCAGCGCTCGTCGCCGGCCAGCTGCTTCTCGATCCGGTCGAAGCTGCCGAGCCGGCCGCCGAGGTTGTCGATCATGTGGACGAGGGTCGCCTCGCGCGTGCACGGGACGACCGGGCTCCCGTGCTCGCGCGACCCGTGGTGGCTGAGGATGATGTGCAGGAGGGCCTGCTCGAGCTCGGGCGGGAACCCGTCGAGCTCCTCGATCGCCCGGCGCACCCGGTAGTAGCCGAGGGGGATCTCGCCCTGGAGGCGGCCGTCGTCGGTCATGGCGATCAGGTGTCCCTCGGTCACGTAGGCCTCGAGCTTGCCGATGTCATGGAGCAGGGCCCCGGTCACGGCCATGTCCCGGTCGATCCCGGGGAACGTCGCGGCGACGGCGCCGACCGCCTGGGCCACGGTCAGGCAGTGCTCGAGCAGGCCGTGCCGGTAGGCCTGGTGGTAGTGCTTGGCCGCCGGAGCCGTCCGGAACGCCGCCCAGACCTCGGAGCGCTCGCCGAGGATCCGCTCGAGCAGCACCCGGAGGTAGCTGTCGCGGACCGTGCCCACGAGCGCCCGGACCTCGGCCTCCATCTCCTCGACATTCCGCTCGGGCCCGTCGAGGAGGTCGTCGAGAGGGAACCCACCGGGGACCGGGGCGCGCACGGCGCGCAGGACGATCTGGGGGCCGTGGGTCGAGTGGACGGAGTAGCGCCCGATCACCCGGACCGGGTCGCCCGGACGGGCGAGGGCCGCGACCTCGGGGACGCCGTCCCAGACCAGCGCCTGGACCTGGCCGCTGCGATCGCCGAGGCTCAGCCGGAGGAACTCGCTGCCGTCGCGCTTGGTGAGCACCTCGACCGCCCGGACCAACAGCACCTGATCGAGCTCGATACCGGGGGTGAACTCACGGATCAGCATGAATCCACGGTAGAGAAGGGCTCGGACGGAGTGTGACGGATCGCACACTCGCCGGACCGGCCCGGGTCTAGCCTGGTCGGCATGAGCCCAGTTGCCAAGAACGAAGGGCCCGGGTCGGAACGGGCCGGCGGGAAGCGCCGGTTCCCGAGCGCGGTGCAGGTCAACCCGATCGGAGCCCGCCGGTTCAGGCCGGACCGCCAGGCACTCGACGACGCGCTCGACGCCGTCCGGGCGCTCGACGCCGACTCCTACCAGGCGCTCCTCTGGGCCCTCGGCCTGACCCCGGACGAGCGCCTGTCGGTGCCCGGGGCGCGCCGGAGCATCGAGCCGAGCGGCCGGATCGGCCGCGGCTCGACGGGCTGACCCGCCGCGGGCGCGCCGCGGCGGCGGTTCCTCATCCGCACCGGTCGAAGGCCCGGGCGTAGAAGTCGAGGTAGCTGCCGACGTGCCTGCGCCAGTAGGAGCCCTCGTGGCCGCCGGGCCAGACGTGGAAGGAGACCGCGGCGCCCCGCCGGCGCAGGGCCCCGGCGAGCTGGGTGTCGGCCGCCCGGAAGGGATCCTGGGTGCCGGCGTCCAGCCAGACCGGGACGCCCCGATACGGATCGCCGCGCCGGGCGGCGGCGATCAGGTCGTGGCGGGCGAAGTCGCCGGGGCCGTCGAACGCGCCCGGGGCCGTGTCGGCGGCCCGGGTCCAGAGGGCGGCCGAGTGCCCGCCGACGGCGCAGAAGCGCCCGGGGTGGAGGCGGGCGAGGTCGAGGGCGCCGAACCCGCCCATCGAGATCCCGCCGATCGCCACCCGCCGGGGGTCGGCGCCGAGGCGCCGGATCGCGTCGGGGATCACCTCGCGCACGACGTAGGCGCCCCAGGCCCCGGACCCCCGGTCGTGCCAGTAGGAGTCCTCGCCCCCGTTGGGGAAGACGACGACCGGGGCCCGAGCCCCGAGCCGAGCCAGGCCGGCGAACAGCTCGTCGGTCAGGTTCGAGTCCTGGCCGTCTGGTCCCTTCCCGTGGAGGAAGACGAGGAGGGGCCGGCCGCCGGGGACGGCCGGGCCGGGCGGGATGACCGCCGTGGCCGGGAGCGTCCGATGGAGGAGCCGGCTGGCGAGACCGAAGTGGAGGACCCGGGCCCCGTGGAGATCCCCGGCGCTCGACCGAGCCTGCCACCCGAGCGCGGCCCCGAGGAGGACGAGCACGGCGACGAGCACCGGGAGCCGGCCCGAGCGCGCCGGCCGGGCCGCCGGGAGGGGTGGTCGGCCGGCGGGCATGGCCGCGAGCTTGACAGAGGCTCCGGGGACCGGGCGCAGGATTCATGGCGGGAGGTGCCGAGCGGGCCCCGGGCGACTACCCTCAGGCGGTGCTCGACCGACGCAGGACCCCGCTCGCCCTCGCCCTCACCCTCACCCCCGCCGTCCTCGCCGTCGCCCTCGCCCTCACGCTCGCCCTCGCCTCCGCGGGGAGGGCCGGGGCCCAGGGGACATCGACGATCGCGGGGGGAGTCACCGCCGGAGGCGTCGACCTCTCCGGGTTGACGGTCGACCAGGCGCAGGCCAAGCTCGACCAGCTCGTCGGGGCCGGCCTCCGGGGAGACGTGATCGTCGGGGCCGGGGGACGCGTCTTTCACCTGACGGCGGCCCAGGCGGGCGAGCGCCTCGACTCGATTCGGACGGCCAAGCGCGCCGTCTACGCCGCCCAACCGGGGCCGGTCCCGCTGGCCCTGAGCCACGCCCACCTGGCCGTCCGGGCCTTCGTCGCCAAGATCGACGCGACCGTCGGCCGGCCGGCCCGGGACGCCCAGGTGAAGATCACGCTCCTTCGGATCTACCGCCTGCCCGGGCGCAACGGCGTCCGGATCGACGCGGCGGGGCTGGCCGGGGAGATCGACCGGGCCCTCGACACGCCGGGCGCCGGGCGGATCTTCCACGTCGCGGTGATCAGGACCCGCCCCCGGATCGGCCTGGCCCAGCTCCCGGGGGCCTATCCGACGGTGGTGACCGTCGACCGGGGCCATTTCCGGCTGCGGCTGTTCAAGCGCCTGGTCATGGTCAAGAGCTACGGGATCGCGGTCGGACGGTCGGGCCTCGAGACCCCGACCGGCCTCTACCACGTGGAGGAGCGTGAGGTGAACCCGTCGTGGCACGTCCCGAACAGCGCCTGGGCCGGAGCCCTCGCCGGCATGACGATCCCCCCGGGTCCGAACGACCCGATCGTCGCGCGGTGGCTCGGGCTGGGCGGGGGGGTCGGGATCCACGGGACCAACGAGCCGTTCTCGATCGGCTCGGCCGCCTCGCACGGGTGCATCCGGATGCTCGTCTCCGACGTGATCGCGCTCTACCCGCGGGTGCCCCTGGGCACCCCGGTGTTCATCCGCTGAGGGCCCCGGTGTTCGCGGTCTACGCCGCCCGCCAGGATCCCGAGCACCCCCTCGGGGGGCTGGAGCAGGGCGAGCAGCCGGACCCGGAGGTGCCGGAGGGGTGGACGACGGTCAGGGTCAGGGCGGCCTCGCTCAACCACCACGACCTCTGGTCGCTGCGGGGGGTCGGCCTCGCCGCCGACCAGCTCCCCCGGATCCTCGGGTGCGACGCGGCCGGGGTGGACGAGGACGGGGCCGAGGTGGTCGTCCATGCCGTGATCTCCGACCCGGGCTGGCGGGGCGACGAGACGCTCGATCCGGGCCGGTCGATCCTGTCCGAGCGCCATCCGGGGACGTTCGCCGAGAAGGTCGCGGTCCCCCGGCGGAACCTGGTGCCCAAGCCGGAGGGCCTGTCCTTCGCCGAGGCGGCGTGCCTGCCGACGGCGTGGCTGACCGCCTACCGGATGCTCTTCACCCGGGCCGGCCTCGCCCCGGGGGCGACGGTGCTCGTCCAGGGGGCGGGGGGCGGGGTGGCGACCGCCCTGATCGTGCTGGCCCGGGCGGCCGGGCTCCGGGTCTGGGCGACGAGCCGGAGCCCGGAGAAGCGCGAACGGGCCGTCGAGCTCGGGGCCGACCGGGCGTTCCCCCCGGGCGAGCGCCTGCCGGAGCGGGTCGACGCGGTCATGGAGACGGTGGGCGCGGCGACCTGGAGCCATTCGCTGAAGGCGGTCCGCCCCGGGGGGACGGTCGTGGTCTCGGGGGCGACGAGCGGCGGAGACCCGCCGGCCGACCTGCGGCGGGTGTTCTTCCTCCAGCTCTCGGTCGTCGGGTCGACCATGGGCACCCGGGACGAGCTCGGCCGGCTGCTGCGCTTCTGCGCGGAGCAGGACGTCAGGCCGATCATCGAGGAGACGATGCCCCTGGGCGAGGCCCGGCAGGGGTTCGAGGCGATGCTCGACGGAAGCGCGTTCGGGAAGATCGTGTTCACGGTCTGATCCCGGGGAGCGCCCCGGGCGTATACACCTTCAAATGGGACTATCCAATCCACTCCACATAGCCGTTCTCGGCCTCATCATCCTTCTGATCTTCGGTGCCCGCCGCCTACCCGAGCTCGGCCGCTCGCTGGGCAGCGGAATCAAGGAGTTCAAGGGCTCTCTGGAATCGAGCTCCCCCGAGGCTCCGGCCCCGGCGCTCGAGCCGCCGGCTGCGGTCGGCGACCGCCAGTAGCCCGACCGCGGTGACCGCCGGGCCGGGCCGTCAGGCGCCGGCTCGGCGCCCGCGATCCCCCGACCCGATCGGCCGATGCCCGCGCCACCCGCCCGACCCCGGCCCCGGGGCTCGCGCGACCCGGCAACATGCGCGGGCGTCGCTCGGAGTAGGCTCCACGGCAGCCCACCGAGATCGGCGCGGTCACAATGGCCGGCGCCCGAGACCGAGAAAGGGAGCCATGACTCCCCCTGAGATTGCTGCGTCCCCGGCCCCCGCGGGGGAGAGCAGAGTGCAAGCCGGCGCCCCCGGCCCGGCCCCCGAGGCTGCCCGGGCCCGCGCCGCCGCCCGGTCCCTGGCCGCCTACGCCAAGCCGAACGTCGGGCGGGCGGCGCTCGACGTCGCCACGTCGATCGTCGCCTACGTCGGCCTGTGCGCGGCGATGTACCTCGTGCTCGACGTCTCCTACCTCCTCGTCCTCGCCCTCGCCATCCCGGCCGCCGGGTTCGCCGTCCGGACGTTCATCGTCTTCCACGACTGCGGCCACGGGTCGTTCCTCCCGTCCAAGCGCTGGAACGCCTGGGTCGGGGGTCTGGCCGGCCTGGTCATCTACATGCCCTTCCGGTGGTGGCGCCACGACCACGCCGTCCACCACGCGACCGCCGGCGACCTCGATCGGCGGGGGGTCGGGGACGTCCAGACGCTGACCGTCGCCGAGTACGAGGAGCTCTCCCCGGCGCGGCGCCTGGCCTACCGCCTCTTCCGCAACCCGTTCGTCATGTTCGGCCTCGGCCCGATCATGACCCTCTTCATCACCCCGCGCATCCCCTCCCGGGGGGATCGACCGCGGATCCGCCGGAGCGTGATGGCCACCAACCTCGGGGTCGTCGCGTTGATCGGGGGGATCTGCTGGGCGGCGGGCTGGCGCTCGTTCCTGCTCGTCCAGGTGCCGGTCTTCCTGATCGGCGGGTCGGTCGG
>JAXDHK010000318.1:0-5493 GCA_034664545.1 Solirubrobacteraceae bacterium | reverse complement strand
CGCCCCGGGGCGCGACCGTCGCCTTCGTCCGTCAGGTCGCCCCGACGCTCGCGGAGCTGACCTACCGCAGCCGGCCACCCGGCGGGCTGAGCGTGGACTATGCGACCGGGAGCTGGGGTGAGGAGTCGCGGGATTACCACGTGTGCATCCGGGTCGGGACCCGCGACGTGGGTGAGGAGATGCTGGCCGGGCGGGTCAGCCTGATCGAGGGAGACCAGGTGCGTGGGCAGGCGCTGATCAAGGCGATCTGGACCGACGACGAGCAGCGCTCGACACAGATCAATCGCGAGGTCGCGCACTACACCGGGCAGGCCGAGCTGGCCGAGGCGATTCAGGACGGCATCGAGGCGCGCAGGGCGGGCGACGGCGGGACGGCGACGCTGAAGCTCGGTCGCGCCGTGCAACTGGCCGCGCGGAGCGGGAACGACGCGACGATGAAGCTCCTGGCCCGAGTGGTCGAGATCGACGACCCGGTCACGGGAACGGTACGCCTGCGCGGTCGCGTCGAGGAGGCCGACGAGATGACCCTCGACACACGCTCGACGAAGACCGTCCGGGTCGGTCCGGGATGACCGCCTCGTGCCCAAGCGGCCATGCCTCGGGCACGGCGGACTACTGCGACCAGTGCGGCGCGCCGATGGTCGCCGCCGAGGTCGACACGTCGACCACGACCCGCCACGAGCCGTGCCCGGCCTGCGGGGCGTCGCGCTCGGGCGACGACCGGTTCTGCGAGGGCTGCGGCCACGACTTCGAGGCGCCGCCCACGGTCTGGGAAGCGGTGGTCGGTGCCGACCGGGGCCAGTGGGAGCGGCAGGGAAGCGGGGCGGTCGCATTTCCCGACGCCTGTCCGGAGCGGTCATTCCGGCTCGAGGCCGGGCAGGTCCATATCGGCCGCAGCCGGAGTCGGCCGGGGGGGCGCATCCCGGAGATAAATCTGGCTGGTCCGGACGAGGACCCGGGGATCTCTCACCTCCACGCAGTCCTCGAGCGCCGGGCCGACGGGTCCTACACCGTGCGCGACCTGGACTCGACGAACGGGACGAGGATCAACGACGACCCGACCCCGGTCGGGTCGCAGGTCGGACGACCGGTCGCCGCCGGGGACCGCGTCCGCCTCGGGGCGTGGACGACGGTCACGCTTCGGCGCCGGTGACGCCGGTCGGGGTATGGGGCCCGATCGCGGCAGCGGTCGAGCGCCCGCGTTCTACGTCGTCAGAAGTCGCGCCGGGCGAGCAGGCCGGCACCGAGGACGATCGCCGCCAGACGGGCGCGCTTCTCGTTCTGGGGGAGGTCGCCGACACCAAAACGGTCGAACAGCACGCGCAGGTGGGCCTTCACGGCATCGACGCTCAGGAAGACCTCCTCGGCGATCTGGGGGTTGGTGGCCGTGGTCGAGGATGTCAACTCGACCACCGGCCGGCAGAGCGCGAGCAGCACCTTGCGCTGCATTTCCGAGAGGTGGACCGAGGCGGGCGAGGAGGGAGCTCGGGCCGTCGAGTCGCTCCCCTCGGCCCCGACCGGCTCATGGAAGATCACGTGGGTGTTGCCGAAGCACATCCGGTCGCGGTTGTGCAGGCGGTGGCGGCCGTGGACCCGGCTGCCGTTGACGAACGAGCCGTTGCGGGAGAGGCCATCGTCGATCAGGGTCCACGCCTCGCCGACCGGCTCGAGCAGGGCGTGGGCCCGCGAGACCTCGAGGTCCCAGGAAAGGGCGACGTCGGACTGCTCACGCCGGCCGATCGTCACTCGCTGGCGCTCGAGGGCGAGCATCAGGATCTGCTGGTCGCCGACCCCGTCGCGCCAGTGGAGGAACGGTAGGCAGGCGCGCTCGGCCTCGATCAGGGCCTGGACCTCGCGCGGGCTCACGGACCGGGTCTGGTGGGTGTCGTTCGGCACCTCGCCGACCTTACCGGTCGGCCGCGCCGGTGTTCCTATGGGCCTCGCGATGTGAATCATTGCGCCTCCGGTCGACGGCGAAGTGGGGCCCGGGATCGAGCATGCCGCTACGCGGGCTCCGGTGGTAGCCCCCCAAGGGCGCCCGCTCCACACCCTCCGGGGCGCCGGTCGCAGCCACGCGCGGAGGTGTGATCGGCACACCCTCGGGGGGCTGGAAGCGCTCCCCCGCCAACGGCATATTCGTCACGAAAGCCCCCGACGACGACGCGCCCGGAGGAATCCCGATGACGACCATGACTCACCCCAGGACCAGCAGCTTCTCCGAGCTCCAGGGGCGGCTTGTCGAGGTCGAGGCCGCCGGGCGTCGCGGCGAGCACCGCTCGGTCGTCGTCGTCCCGGCGAGGACGATCGACAACCAGCTGGAGCCGCCGGCCGCGACGCAGGCCTACGAGGAGCGGCTGCTCTGCTCGGTGCTCGAGCTCCGGGATCCCGCGCTGCGGATGATCTACGTCACCTCGGCGCCGGTCGCGCCGAAGATCGTCGACTATTACCTCTCGCTCCTTCCCCCCGCCCATCGGGCGGACGCGCGTGCGCGTCTGACGCTGGTCGCGGTGGGCGACGGGACGCGGCGGCCGCTGACCGAGAAGCTGCTCGACCGGCCACGCCTGCTCGAGCGGATCCGCCGGGCTGTCCCGACGCCTGAGGTCTGCCACCTCGTCCCCTATCGGACGACCCAGCGTGAAGTCGAGCTCGCCGTCGCCCTCGGCCTCCCGCTCTACGGCTCCGACCCCGTCCACGCCCACCTCGGGACCAAGAGCGGGAGTCGGGCCGTGTTCGCGGCGGCCGGCGTCCCCCACCCGGTCGGGGTCGAGAACCTCACCAGCGTCGCCGGGGCGATCGAGGCCATCCGAGGGCTGCGCGCGGCCGCCCCGGGCCTGCGCGAGCTGGTGATGAAGCTCGACGACGGGGTCGCCGGTGAAGGGAACGCGATCATCGATCTCCACGGCCTGCCGGCGCCCGGCATGCCCGGTGAGGCGGACCTGATCGGCCGGAGGGTGGCCGGCCTGGCGCTCGAGTCCGCGAGGCTGAGCGCCGCCGACTACCTGGCCAAACTCGGGCGGGGCGGTGGGATCGTCGAGGAGCGGATCACGGCGTCTGAGCTCCACAGCCCGAGCGTCCAGCTCCAGGTGACCCCGGCCGGAGAGCTCGAGCTGCTCTCCACCCACGACCAGATCCTCGGCGGCCCGCGCGGCCAGACCTACCTCGGGTGCCGCTTCCCGGCTGAACGGTCCTACGCTCCGGCGATCAGCGCGCTGGCCCTGCGAATCGGCCGGCGCCTGGCCGATGCGGGGGTGATCGGGCGCTTCGCCATCGACTTCGTCGTCGCCCGGGAGGGCCACGGACGCTGGCGGCCCTACGCGATCGAGATCAACCTGCGCAAGGGCGGGACGACCCACCCGTTCCAGGCGCTCGTCCACCTGACGGGCGGGAGCTACGACGCGGAAACGGCGACATTCCTGACCCGGACGGGGGAGCCGCGCCATTACGTCGCCACCGACGCCCTCGAGGCGCCGGGGCTGCGCGGGCTCGGTCGCGACGGCGTGCTCGGCCTCGCCCGCCGCCACTCCGACCTGCGTTTCGACCGGATGGGGCAGATCGGGGTCGCCTTCCACATGCTCAGCTCACTCGACGTCCTGGGCCGGACCGGGTTCACGGCGATCGCCGGCTCCGCGGACGCAGCCGCGGCGCTCTACGCCAACGTGGAGCGGACGCTCCTGGAGCAGGCGGCGGCAGCTGCGGCGCCGACGCGCGCTCGCCACCAGCGGGCGGCATGAAGGTGCTCTGTGCGTCTCACACCGTCGGCGGCTTCGACACACCATCGTCGCCTCTGAATCCATGTTCGGAGTCCCCTGAGCTCCGAGGAGGACACCGCGATCGTCGCCGGCTTACGCCGTTTGTTACCTCACCGACAGAAAGGCACCCTCATGTTTGACTTCCAGCCGCGCTTCAGGCGTAGGGTCGCCGGTGTGACCACGAGGGCGTCCGAGCATTCGCAGCGCACGCCGGTGGACGAACCGCTTGCGGCGACGCCTCCGGTGCCGGGCGGGTCGGGGGGCCGGCGCGGGCGGACGGTCGCTCGCGGTCGGTCGGCGATCCGGCTGCTGGTCCTGTCGTGCCTGGCCCTGACGGCGCCGCTGATCGGCGCTGCGGCGGCGTTGGCGGCACCGATCAACGACGACTTCGCGTCGGCGTCCCTGGTCTCGGCCCTACCGTTCAGCGACACGGTGGACGCGTCGAGCGCGACCACCGAGCCCGGGGAGCCGCAATCGTGCTTCTTCAGCAGCCAGACGGTCTGGTATGCGATCACGCCCTCGCAGGACGAGACGCTCGTGGCCGACACGTCGGGCAGCTCGACGATCGGGCAGATCACCGCCTACCGCGCTGACGGGACCGGGTTCGGTGGGCTGTCGTTCCTGAGCTGCGCGAACTTCGGCCCCCAGCGAGCCGTGTTCGCCGCCCAGGCGGGAAAGACGTACTACCTGCAGGCCAGCCTCCCGTTCGGCCCCGGGACGCTGCACGTCAACCTCAACGCGGCGACGCCCCCGGCCAACGACGATTTCGCCGCCGCGACGACGGTCGGCTCGACGCCGTTCTCCGACAACGTCGATCTTACGGGAGCCACCGTGCAGGCCGGCGAACCTACGAGCTGCCAGGGAACCTCTTCGCTGGCGACCGCGTGGTACGCGTTCACGCCCGCGCAGAGCGGCTCCTACGTCGCGCGCAGGTCCGACTTCGGTGTCCTCGCCGCGTACACGGGCGCCGGATTGGGGTCACTGAACCAGATCGCATGCACCTCGGGACCGATGTACTTCCACGCCGATGCCGGCACGACGTACTACCTCCAAGTCGCGACCCCAGCGGGCCAGAGTGGACCCGTCCAGCTGACCCTCGACGTGGCGCCGGCGGCCATGGCGAGCTTCTTCTTCTATCCCTCCGACCCGTCGATCCTCGACACCGTGCAGTTCTTCAACGCCTCGTATGACCCGGCTGGGATCGCGTCGCAGACGTGGAACCTCGCGGACGGGCTCACCGCGACCGGATGCTGCCCCAGCCACCGCTACGCCGCCGACGGCGACTACCCGGCGCAGCTGGCCATCACCACCACCGACGGCCGGTCGGCCTCGACCAGCCAGGTCGTCCACGTCAAGACCCACGACGTGGCGATCACGCAGCTCGCGGTACCCAACATCGGGCGCGTGGGCCACACCAAGCAGATCAGCGTCGCCGTCAACAACAGCCGCTACCCCGAGACGGTGCAGGTCGCGATATTCCGCAGCGTGGCCGGCGGGCAGTTCGAGCAGGTCGGCCAGGTCACCCAAGGCGTCCCGGCCCGCTCGAGCCACCGGACGACCACGTTCAGCATCAGCTACACGTTCATACCGCAGGACGCGACGCTCGGGAAGGTCACCTTCCAGGCCGTCGCGACGATCCTCACCGCCCGCGACGCACAACCGGCCGACAACACGGCGATCGCGCCGCCAACCACGGTCACCGGCTGAACGCCGGCCCGACACCGAGCCGACACGCAACCCGGAG
>JAXDHK010000317.1:0-4739 GCA_034664545.1 Solirubrobacteraceae bacterium | reverse complement strand
CCGTCACGTACTGGCCGGCCTGGGTCCGGCAGAGGATCTCCTCGCCGGTCAGGCGGCCGGTGGAGGCTTCGACCGGGGTGTTCGCCTGGGCGATGACCTGCTCCTCCTCCTGGGTCGCGTCGAGGTGGACGATCCGGTCGGTGACGATCCCGTCCTCGACCACCTGGTAGGGGGTCGTGACGAAGCCGTGCTCGGAGACCTGGGCGTAGGAGGAGAGCGAACCGATCAGGCCGATGTTCGGGCCCTCGGGCGTCTCGATCGGGCACATCCGGCCGTAGTGGGTCGGGTGGACGTCGCGGACCTCGATCGGGGCCCGCTCCCGGGTCAGGCCGCCGGCGCCGAGCGCCGAGAGGCGGCGGCGGTGGGTCAGTCCGGCCAGGGAGTTGGTCTGGTCCATGAACTGGGAGAGCTGGGAGGACCCGAAGAACTCCTTGAGCGCGGCGACGACCGGGCGGATGTTGATGATCGTCTGCGGGGTGATCGTGTCGGCGTCCTCGGTGGTCAGCCGCTCGCGGACGACCCGCTCCATCCGGTAGAGGCCGATCCGGAAGGCCTCCTGGATCAGCTCGCCGACCGTGCGCAGACGGCGGTTGCCGAAGTGCTCGTACTCGTCGAGGTGATCGGCCACCGGCTCCCGGGCCATGCTCTGGGCCTCGGCGGCGTAGTCCTTGATCTCGACCTCGGGGTACTCGGGCATGCCCAGGCGCTTGGGCATGGCGACGAGCTCGCGGACGAGCGAGATGATGTCGTCGTGGGTCAGCGTCCGGGTGTCGAGGTCGATCTCGAGCCCGAGGCGGGAGTTCAGCTTGTAGCGGCCGACCCGGGTCAGGTCGTAGCGCTTGGGGTCGAAGAAGAGCTGGTTGAGCAGGGCGCGGGCGTTCTCGACGCTCGGCGGCTCGCCCGGGCGCTGCTTCTTGAACAGCTCGACCAGGGCGCCCTCCTCGGAGCGCGTCTGCTCGGTATCGGACTCGATCGTGTTGCGGATGTAGAGGGAGTCGTCGAAGAGCTCGAGGATCTTCTCGTCCTGGGCGTAGCCCATGGCCCGGAGCAGGACGGTGACCGGGAGCTTGCGCTTGCGGTCGATCCGGACGAAGACCTTGCCCTTCTTGTCGATCTCCAGCTCGAGCCACGACCCCCGGGCGGGCATCAGGTTGGCGATGAAGACCTGCTTCTCCCGGTCCTTGGGCTCCATCAGGTAGGCCCCGGGGGACCGGACGAGCTGGGTCACGACGACCCGCTCGGTCCCGTTGATGATGAACGTCCCCCGCTCGGTCATCCACGGGAAATCGCCGACGAACACCGACTGCTCGCGGATCTCGCCGGTCTCCCGGTTGACGAAGGCGACCGTGACGGTCAGCGGCCGGGCGAAGGTCAGGTCCTTCTCACGGCACTCCTCGATCGGGGCGACCGGCTCGTCGAACACGAACTCACCGAACTGGACGGCGAGGTTGCCGGTGTAGTCCTCGATCGGGGAGATGTCATCGATCGTCTCCCGGAGACCGCCCTTCTGCGGGTCGGTCAGCCATTCGAAGGACCGGCGCTGGATGTCGATCAGGTTGGGTACGTCGAGCGGCTTGTTCAGACGCGCGAACGTACGACGCGTCCGAGGGACGATTGCAGCGGCCAAGTTGCGACTCCTGAGGAGTAGAGACGGGCGGGCGGGGGCGCGAAGGCGCGGACAGAGAAATATAGCACAGCGAAGCTGCGCCCCCGTCTCAGGGCTGCCAACGCTCACGGACCCCGCTCACCGCCGACCGCGTATGTGGCGCGACGACGTACTGCTTCGAGCGGCTTCGACTATCGGTCGGCAGCGTGACTGTACCGAATTTGGAGCCGGTTCGGGCGTTTTTCCGGTCGCCGTCGAGAACGGCGTAGACGCGTTCGGCCAGGGGTTTCCCGGGCCGGGACCCGATCGGCTCGTCCCGCGCCGCGGCCGAGCCCGACTCGGCCGGCCGCCGCGACCCGGCCCAGGGCGACCGGACCGCTCGGTCCCGGCACCCCATCCCGGGGTCCGCCCTTCTCCTCGCGAGGCCCGGGCGGGCCTCCCACCTCGCGTTTACACGCCCCGAGCAGGGGATTCGACGCGGACTCGGCCGAGCGGCCGGGCCGGGCCGAGCGGCCCGGGGCTGCTAGTCTGGCCGCACGGGTGGCACTGCCATCCCGAGGTTCTTGTCTCTGGTTGCGCTTCAGCGTGGTTCGGGTCAGTCGAATCTCCCGAATCGCAAGCGCGGTCCCATGCGGCCGCTGAACGGAGCAGCATGCCCCAAGAGTCCTTCGCCGATCTCGGCGTGTCCCCGGCGGTCGCAGGCGCCCTGGCCGCCCGCAAGATCGCCACCCCCTTCCCCGTGCAGCGCCTCGTCATCCCCGACGTCCTGGCCGGACGCGACGTGCTCGTCAAGTCGCCGACCGGGTCGGGCAAGACCCTGGCCTTCGCCGTCCCGATCGCCGACCGGATCGAGGCGACCGACCCCCGGCCGAGCGTCCTCGTCCTGGCCCCGACCCGGGAGCTGGCCGCGCAGATCGTCGAGGCGTCGCGCGAGGTCGCCCACGCCCGGGCACTGTCGATCGCCGCCGTCTACGGGGGGGTCGGCATCGCCAAGCAGGAGCGCCTGGCCCAGCGGGCCCACATCCTCGTCGCCACCCCCGGCCGCCTGCTCGACCTCCTCGCCCGGCGGTCGTTCAGCCTGGCCAAGGTCAAGGTCCTCGTCCTCGACGAGGCCGACCGGATGCTCGACATGGGCTTCAAGCCCGACGTCGACCGGATCGTCAAGCAGACGCCGGCCAAGCGCCAGACCCTGCTCTTCTCGGCCACGCTCGAGGGCGAGGTCGCTCGGCTGGCCGCCGCCTACACCCACGACGCCGTCCGCCACGAGTACAACCCGCCCAAGCAGCCCGGGGCCGCCGCCGTCCGCCACCGGTTCGTCCGGGTCGCCCACGAGGCCAAGGTCAAGACCCTGGTCCATGAGCTCGGCGACTCCGACCGGGGCCTCGCCCTCGTCTTCGTGCGGACCAAGCGTGGGGCCGACCGGCTGGTCAAGCGCCTCGGGACCCTCGACGTGGCCGCGGTGGCCATGCACGGGGACAAGTCCCAGGCCCAGCGCGAGAAGGCCCTGGCCCGGTTCGAGGCCGGGCACGTCGACACCCTCGTGGCGACCGACGTCGCCGCCCGGGGGATCGACGTCGACGACATCACCCACGTGATCAACTTCGACGCCCCCGAGGATCGGGACGCCTACGTCCACCGGACGGGGCGGACCGCCCGAGCCGGGCGCGGGGGGACGGCCGTGACCTTCGTCCTCGACGACCAGGCCCGGGACATCGGCAAGATCGCCAGCGACCTGAGCCTCGAGCGCCAGTTCGCCGACTCGGGCCTGAGCTACGCGGCCACCCCGACGCGCCGGATCGCCAGCTCCCGTCCGAGCGGCCAGCGGGCCGGCGCCGGCGGCAGGCGCCGCTACCGCTAGCCGAAGACCGCGCCCGACGCCGTGGCCCGCGCCCGACCCGAGATCCGCCGGGCCCTGCTCGTCCTGGTCGGGGGCGCCGCCCTCGCCGGGTGCGGGGGCGCCGGCGCCGGGTCGGCCGCCCGGCCGGCCGAGACGTGTGGAGCCGGGACGTGGGTCGCGGCCTGGACGGCCGACCCGAGCGACGCGGTCAACCACGGCGTCGTCACCCAGACCCAGCGGACGATCCTCACGCCCGAGCTCGGGGGCGACGCCCTGCGCGTCCACCTCTCGAACCGGCTCGGCCTGGCCCCGGTCACCTTCCAGGCCGCGTCGGTGGGCCTCCGCCAGGGCGGGGCCGGGGCCGGGCTCGTCCCCGGGTCGCGGCGGCAGATGACCTTCTCGGGCGCGGCGAGCGTCACCGTCCCGACCGGGGCCGAGGTCACCAGCGACCCGGTCGCCCTCGGGGTCAAGGCGGGCGACGACGTCGCGGTCAGCCTGTACGACGCCGGGGCGAGCGGCCCGGCGACCGAGCACCTGGTCGGCCAGCAGACGTCGTACTTCACGCCCCCGGGAAGCGGCGACCACACCGGCGAGGACACCGGGGCGGCGTTCACCCTCCCGAGCACGGCTCGGTACTTCGTCACCTCCGTCGAGGTCCGGTCCCCGGCCCCGGTCGGGACGGTCGTGGCCTTCGGGGACTCGATCACCGACGGCTTCGGCGGGCCGCCCGACCAGAACGACCGCTACCCGGACGTCCTCGCCCGCCGCCTGGCCGCCGAGGCCCCGGGGCGCCACCTCGGGGTGGTCGACGCCGGGATCGGGGGGAACCGCGTGCTGAGCGACGCCCGGCCCCAGATGGGCGGGGCCTCGGGGCTCGACCGACTCGACACCGACGTGATCGGCCAGCCGGGGGCGACCGACGTGATCGTCCTCGAGGGGGTCAACGACCTCGGGGCCCGGGCGAGCGCCGATCAGGTCACCGGGGGGCTCGAGCGGCTGGTGACCCGCCTCCACGCGGCCGGCCTGCGGGTCCAGCTCGGCACCCTGACCCCGTTCGGCCGGCCCGGGCCTCCGAGCCCGACGGTCGCGGCGGCCGAGGCGAGCCGGACGGCGGTCAACCGGTGGATCCGGGGGGGCGGGGCCCGGGCCGACGCGACGATCGACTTCGACGCGGTCGTCCGCGACCCGGCCGACCGGACCCGCCTGGATCCCCGCTACGACAGCGGAGACCACCTCCACCCGAACGGAGCCGGACGCCGGGCGATGGCCCGGGCGGTCGATCTCGCCGGGCTCGCC
>JAXDHK010000316.1:0-4496 GCA_034664545.1 Solirubrobacteraceae bacterium | reverse complement strand
GCGTGTGCGCTGTCATCCGTGGCGGCCGGCGCCCGCTCGACGGGGCCGGAGCCGTGGCGGGCACGACACGCGTCGGCGCGGTCCCGGCCACGGCCCTGGTCGGGCCGGTCTCCAGGAGTCGCAGGGCGGCGGCGGCTGATCGCGGGCGGTTCTCGGGGGAGGCGGCGGTCAGGCCGGCGATCAGGGCGGTGAGCTCGGGTGACCGGCGCCGCTCGGTGAGCTCGCGCAGGACGATTCCCGCCGCGTAGAGGTCGGAGGCGGCGGTGGCCTGAGCGCCGGCGACGACTTCGGGTGCCAGGTAGCGGATGGTGCCGACGACCATCCCGGTCTGGGTCAACGAGGTCGCGTCCTCGGGTCGGGCGATCCCGAAGTCGGTGAGTCGAGCGTGCCCGGCCGCGTCGAGCAGGATGTTGGCGGGCTTGACGTCGCGGTGTACCAGCCCGTTGGCGTGCACGCAATCCAGGGCGCCGAGCAGCTCGCGGGCGAGGGCCACGGGCTCGGGAACCACCCCGAGGAGTTCGTGGACGAGCTCGACGGAGTCGGCCACCTCCGGGCGGCCGCCTCGGAACACATCGGCGAGGCTCCCCCCGGACACGTATTCCATGACGAGAAAGGGCCGGTCGCCGTGGAGGCCGTAGTCATAGACCGGGACGATGTGCGGGTGCGAGACCGACGCCGCGGCGCGGGCCTCGCGCTCGAAGCGCTGCCGGTAGCGCTCGTCCAAGGCCAGTGTCTCGGCGATCACCTTGACGGCCACCAGGCGCCCGAGCGCGGCATCCTCGGCCAGCCACACCGCGGCCATCCCGCCGGCGCCCAGACGCCGCTCGAGCGTGTAGCGCTCGCCGAGCACGGTCCCCGGGGCCATCTCGCTCGCCGTCATCAGTGCTTCCCAGGCCCCTTGCCCTTGCTCTTCCCGCCGCCGCCCTTCGGCTTGGGCGGCTTCGCCTTGCCCCTGGCCCCGCCGCCGCTCGGCGGCGAAACGGGGGCGACCGCCTGGGGGACGACCCGTGGGGCCGAGACGACGGTTGGCGTCGCGACCGGCGTCGCGGGCGCCGGGGCGGTGACCTCGGCGGCGATCCGAGCGCGAGTCCGCGTGATCGCGGTCCGCAGGGCCGCGTAGGCGGCGGGCGTCAGGTGTCCGGCCGAGTTCTCCCGGGCGACCTCGCCGGCGAACGCGTCGAGGTCGCTCCTGGCGCCGGCCGGGTTGTGGGCGGACGCCGACGCCTGCACCTTGGCCAGGTAGGTGTGCAGCCGCGCGGCCGCGTCCGCGGGCAGCACCGGGGTCACCCGACTCGACCCGCAGCCGCCGATGACGGCTCCGGCGAGGGCCGCCAGACAGGCGGGTCTCGAGCAGGCGGATCGCACGCGCACGCCTCCGATGATGCCAAGTCAACCCTCGGGTCGGCCGGGTCCGCCGCTCCCGGGCAGAGCCCCGCCAAGCCGCCCGCGCGCCCGGGCAAGGCGAGCGTCCGACCGCACGACGGACCCGCTAGCCTCCCCGCGGCGCCCCAGCCGACCCCGAAGCGAAGCGGGGCACGCCCGGCCCGTCGCGCCGGGCCCCGCCGAACCCGCGCCCGCCCCCAAGACACAGCACCCCGCCAAGCTCGAGCATCGCGTGGTCATCCTCAGCTGGAACGTCGCCGGTCGGGTCGCCCGGCTCCCCGATCAGGTCGAGCGCGTCCGGGCGCTCGACGCCGACGTCGTCTGCCTCCAGGAGGTCACCCGCACGACGGCCCCCGTCTGGGAGCGGGAGCTCCGCGACCACGGGTACCGGGGCCTCGAGCTCGCCGCCCTCGGCCCCGGCCGGTCGCTCCCGGTCCTCACCGCCGCCCGCGACCCGCTCGAGTCCTCCCCGGTCGCCTCCGTCCCCCTGCCCGAGCGGGTGCTCGCCGTCCGCCTGTCCGACGGGACCGAGATCGTCAACGTCCACTCCCCGATCAGCCCCCGGCCCGGCCTGGCCAAGGTCCTGACCCACGAGGCGGTGCACCGCCACCTCGCCCGGCCGGCCGGCCACCCCCGGCTCGTCTGCGGCGACCTCAACACCCCTCGCAAGGAGCATCCGGACGGGCGGGTCTGGACGTTCGCCCGGGACCGCTACGGACGCCTCCAACGGGGCGAGCGCTGGGACGCGGCCGAGCTCGCCCTGATCCGCGGGCTCGAGCCCCACGGCTTCCGCGACGCCTTCCGCGCCCTCCACGGCTACGAGCGGAGGGAGCTCAGCTGGGAGTGGCCGCGCTACTCCGGCGGGTACCGCCTCGACCACCTCGTCGTCTCGGCCGCGTTCGACGTCCGGGAATGCGGGTACGAGCACGCCTGGCGCAAGGACGGCCTCTCCGACCACTCGCCACTCGTCGCGCTCCTCGCCATCCGGGGTGACCGGGGGGAATCTCCGGTTAGTTGATCGGCATTATGGTATTCATGACTTCGCCCGGGAACCAACCAAGCCCAGCACGAAAGGACCGTCGATGACCTGGAAGCCCGATCCGACGTTCTACCCCTCGGCCCGCAGCGCGGCCGAGGCTCCGGCCGAGGAGCTCGCCTACGTGGTCACGCTGAACACGGGCACCAACGGCGACCGCCGGCCCGATGCGCTCAACGTGATCGACCTCAAGCCCGGCTCCTCGACCTACGGGACTCGGGTCGGCCGGCTCGACATGCCGAACATCGGCGACGAGCTCCATCACTTCGGTTGGAACGCGTGCTCCTCGGCGCTCTGCCCCTGGGCCCCCCATCCGCACGTCGAGCGCCGGTATCTCCTGGTCCCGGGCCTGCGCTCGTCGCGGATCCACGTGATCGACGTCAAGGACGACCCGAGCCAGCCCAAGCTGGTCAAGGTGATCGAGGCCGAGGATCTCGCCCGGCGGACCGGATACAGCCGGCCGCACACCATCCACTGCGGCCCCGACGGCATCTATGTGAGCGCGCTCGGCGCCCCCGACGGCGGGGGACCCGGCGGGGTGCTCCTGCTCGACCACGACAGCTTCGACCCGCTCGGGCGATGGGAGGTCGACCGGGGGCCGCAGGAGCTGGCCTACGACGTGTGGTGGAACATCGGCTACGACACGATGCTGACCAGCGAGTGGGGCACCCCGCGCATGGTCGAGGACGGCGTCGACCCGGAGCTCCTGCTCGCCGGCAAGTACGGCCACCACCTCCACGTCTGGGACCTGCGCAAGCGCCGGCACACCCAGGCGATCGACCTGGGGGCCGACCAGCAGATGGTGCTCGAGCTGCGCCCGGCCCACGACCCGACCAAGCCGTACGGCTTCGTCGGCGTCGTCGTCTCCACCGCCGACCTCTCGGCCTCGGTCTGGATGTGGAGCAGGGAGAACGGGAGCGTCTCCGCCCGCAAGGTGATCGAGATCCCGCCCGAGGCGGCCGAGGTCGACCAGCTCCCGGATGCGCTCAAGCCGTTCGGGGCGGTTCCCCCGCTGATCACCGACATCGCCCTCTCGCTCGACGACCGCTACCTCTACGTCTCCTGCTGGGGCACCGGCGAGCTCAAGCGCTACGACGTCTCCGACCCGGCCCGGCCCCGCGAGGACGGCTCGGTCCACCTCGGCGGGATCGTCCGCCGGGCGGCCCATCCGGCGGCCGGGGCGATCAACGGCGGCCCCCAGATGGTCGAGGTCAGCCGCGACGGCCGCCGGGTCTACCTGACCAACTCGCTCTACGCGTCGTGGGACGCCCAGTTCTACCCCGAGGGCATCGACGGCTGGATGGTCAAGGTCGACTCCGAGCCGGGCGGGGCCTTCGCGGTCGACCCCGACTTCTTCGTCGAGTTCGACGGCGAGCGGCCCCACCAGATCCGCCTCCAGGGCGGGGACGCGTCGTCTGACTCCTACTGCTTCCCGTGATCTCGAGCCACGCCGGCGTCTGGGCCACGCTGATCGCCCTCGGGGCCTTCCACGGGCTCAACCCGGCGATGGGCTGGCTGTTCGCCGTCTCCAACGGCATGCAGCACGGCAGCCGGCGGGCCGTGGTCCGGTCGCTCCTCCCGATCGCGATCGGGCACGAGCTGTCGATCGGCCTGATCGCCGCCCTCGTCCTCGGGGCCGGGGCGATCGTCTCCCCGCTCGCCCTCCACCTCGCGGCCGCCGCCGTGCTCTTCGCCTTCGGCATCTTCCGCTTCGCCAAGCCTCGGGCCCACTGGCGCTGGACGAAGATGCGGGTGAACGACCGCGAGCTGACCCTCTGGTCGTTCCTCATGTCCACGGCCCACGGCGCCGGGATCATGGTCGCGCCCGTGCTGATCGGGTTGCAGGGGACGGGCGCCGCCTCGGCCCGGGCCGCCGACGGGGATCGGGAGTACGCGGGCCTCCTGGGTCATATCCCGCTCCTCCCGAGCGGGGTCGGGATCCTCCTCCACGTCGGGGCGATGCTCCTCGTGATGGGGGTCATCGCCGTCGTCGTCTACGAGAAGGTCGGCCTGGAGATCCTCAGACGCGCCTGGATCAACACCGACCGGCTCTGGGCGTCGGCGTTCCTGCTCGCGG
>JAXDHK010000315.1:0-4150 GCA_034664545.1 Solirubrobacteraceae bacterium | reverse complement strand
CCGTCGACCGGTGCCGGTGGCGCGTCGAGCTCTGGCCGGGCTCCAGGCGCCAGAGGCGGGCGCCGAGCGTCGTGGCCTCGAGCTGCTTGGCGAGGTCGGTGTTCTGGATGCCCATCTGGTTGGACCGGCGCCAGAATGCCTCGCCGGCGCTCAGCACCCGGTAGCTCATCCCGCCGCCTCGCGCCGGCGCCGCCGGTAGGCCTTGGTGTGCTCGCGGTTGCCGCAGGCCCCGGTCGCGCACCACCGGCGGGAGCCGGGACGGGAGGCATCGACGAAGAGCAGCGCGCAGTCGTCGGCCGCGCACTCCCGGATCCGGCCGGCAAGCGGACCCGCGAGCAGGTCGATGGCGTCTCGGGCCACGGCCGAGAGGACGGCCTCCACCTGGACTGGTCCCTTCCAGGCGAGCTCGGTGTCGGCGGTGAGCTGCGGGACCGGATCCGGATGTCCGGCCCGGGCGTTGACGAGGCCCCGGTCGTCGGGTCGTGGGGTGAGTCCGGGACGCGCGAGTCGGTTGATCGCCTCGCGGAGCTCCCGGGCCGCGTCGAGCTCCGCGTCCGAGACCGTCGGTGGGGCTCCCGCGAACCCGGCCGCCGCGATCCAGCGCCCGAGGTCCCCGGGGGTCCGCAGCCGCTCGAAGGATCGCCGCCAGCGCTCGCCGACCGTGGCCACGAAGTCGAGGCAGACCCGGCCGCCCTTCCAGTGGAAGGCCAGCTCCTGCTCGGGCAGGTCGTCGATCATCGCCACCATGCGACAGAGGTATAACACATGTCGGATGGTGACAGGCGCCACCGCCACCGGCCCCCCCGGCGACTGCCGCCGTTGGCCGGTCTAGGATTGGGTCGTGGAGGTCGAGGTGCGCGACGTGGCGCCGGGGCTATGGCTGTGGCGCCAGCCTCATCCCGAGTGGCACGAGGGCGCCGACTTCGAACCCGAGGTCGCGTCCTTCGCGGTCGAGTCCCGAGGCGTCGGGCTGCTGCTCGACCCGCTCGCCCCGCCCCCGACCGCCCACGATGTCTGGGACCGGATCGAGGCGCTGCGTCCGAGCGTGGTCGTCGTCCTCAAGCCCGACCATCTCCGGGACCTTGATCTCTTCGTCCGCTGGTACGGCGCCCGGGCGTTCGGTCCGCAGCTGTTCTGGCCCGGGGACCGGCCGTTGACCGGGCTCGAGCCGCTGCGTCCGGACGACGAGCTGCCCGGCGGGCTGCTGGCCCTCCACGACGGCCGGGGGATGCTGGAGACGCCGGTGTACCTCCCCGACCAGCGCGCGCTCGTCTTCGCCGACGGGATGACGGCGCCTGGCGGACTGCTTCGCATCTGGGCGGCACCCGGCTACGAGACGCGTGTTCTCCCGGCCTTTCGCGACATGCTGGCTCTGCCCTTCGAGCATGTCCTCGTCTCGCACGGAGAGCCGGTCCACGACCGGGAGGAGTTCGCCGCGGCGCTCGACCGCCCCCCCTGGGAGGGCTGACCGGGGGACCGTCCGTCCGGGTCGTCCCCGCGAACCCCGATCGGACCGCGGCCGCGGGCCGGCCTGCCTACGTCACGTTGATCGTCGTGCTCGCGGCGCTCGGCGCGTTGGCGGCGTCGCCCGAGTAGTTGGCGTAGATCTTGTGCGAGCCGGTCCCGACCGCCCGGGGGGTGTAGGTCACCGAGCAGCGCGCCTGGTTGCCGCCGATCTGGACGAGCGTGCAGCTCGGGGCGCTGAACGTGCCGCTCGAGTTGGTGTTGAAGCTGACTGTCCCGGTCGGGTGGACACCCCCGGTGACCGTGGCGGTGCAGGTGCTCGGCCGGCCGACCGTCACGCTGGCCGGCGAGCAGCCCAGGGTGGTGACGCTCGCCTGGCCCCCGGGCACGCTGAGCGCGTCGGTGAACACGTCCTCGTCGTTGACCACTCCGTTGGCCGGGGCAAGGGGGTCGGCGTTGCGCGTATCCGCCCAGATCGGATGGGCCGCGCCGTCGGGCGTGATCGTCAGCCCGCTGTAGTCGCCCAGGAAGCCGAACTGATCGCCGCCGGGCGGCGGGAAGCTCGGCGAGACGGTGACGGCGGCGAACGACGTACTCGCGCCGGTGCCCCCGGCGAGCGCGTAGTCGGACGCGCGATCCTGGACACCGGGCTGGCCCGGGGCAAAGCCGGCGGCGGGCTGTGTGTTCTCATCCGGGACCCGGCCGGTGCGGTAGTAGCTGACGCCCACCCGGTCGGAGCCGAGGCCGGATCCGGTGGAACCATCCGCGGCGGGTGAAACCGCGACCGCCGGTTCGTAGTGATCGAGGTTGTGCGTGGCGTTGACCGGCCGGCTGGGCGTCCACGTCATGCCACCGTCGGTCGAGCCGGCGAGCTGGATGTCGTACTCGCCGTTGCGGTAGTCCTGCCAGGCGGCATACAGATGTCCGTTGGCGCGGCTGACAGCGATGCGGGGAAAGTCATCGGTGCGAATGAAGTTGCCGGGGATGCACTGCTCGGCGCCTCGGCCGAAGTCGCAGACCGGCTCGCCCGAGACGACGTCATCGCCGACCTTCGTCGGGGCGGCGCAGTTGAGATGCGCCGTGCCCGCGGTCGAGCTCCCCGACGGGGCGCAGTGCACCCCAAGCTGCTGGGCGTTGGGGTTGCCGGCCGGCGTGTTGTCGTTGTTGAACACGACCTCGAGCTGGCCGTTGGGCAGCACGACCGGGTCCGCGCCCTGGTCGAAATCGCACTGATGCGGGCTCTGGCTCGGATCGAAGGCGTCTCCGAAGAAGCACAGCGTCGAGGAGTTGCCGCTGATCTCCTCGGGCGTCGACCAGGTCAGGGCCCCGTCGGTCGACATCGAGCCGAAGATCGGCGCCCGCTGGTAGTTCCCTTGATCGTCCATCCGGAACACCGTCCAGGTGACGTAGACGTTGTCGCGATTCGGGCTCGAGGGAAACGAGTCGACCGCGATGAACTCCTTGTCGTGGAAGGCCAACGGGCTGTTGTCCTCGACGACCTTGAACTTGCGATTGATCGGCCGGTTGTCCGGCTGGGTGCCGGTGTCGATGTTGAAGAAGTACGAGGCCTTGGCCCCGGCCGGAGAAGCGGTGACGAACACGCCGCTCGCGTTGGTGTTGCTATCGAACGTCACGCAGCTGAAGTACGCCCGCCCCCGGCTGTCGAAGCCCATCGCGGGGTCACTCGCCCGCTGGTAGATGCCAAAGGTCCCGGGGTCGCCGAGGATCGTGTTCCGGTTGGGATCGGCCGGGGTCGGCAGCATCAGGTCGGGAGCGTTGGCCCAGGCCTGGAACGGGGGAAGTCCGTCTCCCCAGCGACGTCCGGCGTCGAGCGAGAACGCGATTCCGCACTGATTGCGACCCTGCCGTTCGTCGTTCATGCCGGCGACGAGGTTCGTCGGTTCGACGGGGTTGTAGGCGATGCCCTCCTCGGACTGGAGTCGAAACCCGCAGTCCTGGTTGACGCGCGCATTCCCGAGCGACGTCCGCTCGCCGCAGCCGAGCGTGCCCGCCGACAAGCCGGGTACCACCGGGCCCGCGGCCGCGGCCGCGGCCTGGGCGTGCGCGCCCGGGGGCAGCGGACCGGAAGTCGAGTCAGCCGCCGATTGGAGAGTGCCGGCGGAGATGGACGGAAGTCGCTTGGTCACGGTCCGAACCTGGCCGTCGGGTCCGGTCGTCCGCTCGGCCAGCCGGGCCGGCTGGGTCGTTCCGGCCGCGGCGTCGTGCACGACGCGAACCGGTGCCGAGCCCCCGGCCGCGGTCCCGGCCAAGGTCACAACCGCGATGCCCATCGAAATGGTCAAGATCCCGAGAACCCAGCGCCTCATACCCGTCCTTTCTCCGCTGCCGGCCCCCCGCCAACTCGGGAAGACGCTACCGCGCCGCCAGCACCCGCGCAAGCACGACTCACCCCATCGCCTACCCTCCCGGGGTGCGTACCCTCACCCGGAGGGAGCTGACTGCGGCCCTGGCCGCCCGCCAGATGCTCCTCGAGCGCCAGAGTCTCGCCCCCGAGGAGGCGATCCGCCGCCTGACGCCGCTCCAGGCCCAGGACCCGCCGGCCCCGTACGTGGCCCTTGCGGCCCGCCTCGACGGCTTCGCCCGTGCCGATCTCGAGACGGCCGTCGCCCGGGGCGGGGTGGTCAAGACGACGATCATGCGCATGACCCTCCACCTCGCCGCCGCG
>JAXDHK010000314.1:0-4792 GCA_034664545.1 Solirubrobacteraceae bacterium | reverse complement strand
GGCGTCCTGATCGACCGCCTGCTCGCCCGCCCGGCCCGGCGGGGGCGGAGCCTTCGGGGAGCCACGCTGGCGGCGAAGCTGGTCGGCGGGGGCAGCTGGCGGACGTCGGTGGCCTTCCGGGAGGCCCTGGCCGATCCGCGGCGGATGCGACTGGTGCTGACGCCGCGATTGGGGCTGCTGCCGGCGCCGGCGCTGGTCCTGACCCTCACGGCCGAGGGCTTCGGTCCGGCCGCCGGGGGGCAGCGCTCGCTGATCGCACCGGCCATCGAGCTGCGGCGGGAGCGGCTGCGGGAGGCGGTCCGCCAGGCCCGGGCGGCGGCGGGCGCCGACGCGGCGCTCCGGGTGGTGGCGGTCGACATCGCCTCGCGCGTACCCGAGCGGCGGATGATGCTCGCTCCCTTCGAGACGTCATGAGCGGGAAGCAGCCGGTGGACATCGTCTCGCGCCTGCCCGCCCCCCTCGAGTCGTCATGAGCGGGAAGCGGCGACTGGGCGGGGCGCGGGCGGCGAGGGTGGAGGCCGGCCCCGACGGGACGCCGACCCGGATCGACCGCCAGGCGGTGGCCCAGGTGCGCGAATCGTGGTTGATCGAGGACCGGTGGTGGACCGAGCAGCCGCTGCGACGCCGGTACTGGGAGCTCGTCAGCGAGACGGGGCGCGACATCGTCGTCTTCCACGACCTACTCGCCGGCAGCTGGCACCGGGAGCGGTGACGTGAGCGGTGGAAGCCCATACGTGGAGCTGCACTGCCACTCCGCCTACTCCTTCCTCGACGGGGCCTCGATGCCGGAGGAGCTGGTGGCGGCGGCGCTGGAGCAGGGGCACCACACGCTGGCCCTGACCGACCACGACGGCGTCTGGGGATCGATGGAGTTCGCCCACGCCGCCCAGGGGCTCGGCCTGCGGGCGATCCACGGAGCCGAGCTGAGCCTCGACGACGGCCGGCACGTGACGCTGCTGGTCGCCTCGGCGACCGGCTGGAGCAACCTCTGCCGGCTCCTGACCCTCAGCCATGCCCACACCCGGGATTCGAACCCGCCCGCGCCGCTGCCGCCGGCGACCAGCCTCAGCACCCTCGGAGCCCACGCCGAGGGCCTCGTCTGCCTGACGGGCTGCGCCGGGCGGGGGGTGCACGACGAGGCGGGCGTCCGGGTGCTGCTCGAGGCGTTCGGGCCCGAGCGCCTCCGGGTCGAGCTCCAGCGTCCCTTCCTCCAGGACGACCGGGCCCGCAACCGGGGCCTGGCCAGGCTCGCCCGGGGGCTGGGCCTGCGGTGCGTGGCGAGCGGGAACGTCCATGCCCACGCCGAGTCGCGCATCCATCTCCAGGACGCGTTCGTCGCCCTGCGCCACAACCTGACGCTCGAGGCAAGCGAGCCGCTCCGGCGTGCCAACGGGAGCCACGTGCTCGCCTCGCCGGCCGCGATGGCCGCCCGCTTCCCCGAGCACCCCGAGGCGGTGACCGAGACGGCCGCCCTGGCCGAGGAGCTCGACTTCGACCTGGCCGGAGACCTCGGCTACCGGTATCCGGGGGTGGAGGACGAGACCGCCCAGCGCCGGCTGGTCGAGCTCTGCCAGGCCCGGCTGGGCGGGCGCTACCGGGGGGCCGCCCGGGCCGATGCGGCTGCCCGCCTGGAGGATGAGCTGGGAGTGATCGACGGGCTGGGGCTGGCCGGGTTCTTCCTGCTCCACCACGACATGCTCGAGCTGGCCCGGGAGGTGGCGGTCGAGGTGCGGGGACCGGACACGGCCCGGGCGCTGCTCCCGCCCGGACGGGGACGCGGGTCGTCGGTCTCCTCGATCGTCTGCTACCTGACCGGCCTCTCGCACATCGACCCGATCGCCAGCGGCCTGTCGATGGGGCGCTTCCTCAACCCCGAGCTGACCTCGCTCCCGGACATCGACCTCGACTTCCCCCGCGACATCCGGGAGGTCCTGATCCGCCGCGTCCACGACCGCTACGGCCGGGACCGGGCGGCCCTGGTGGCCACCTTTCCGAGCTTTCGGTCCCGGGCGGCGATCCGCGAGCTCGGGAAGGTGCTCGGGCTCCCGCCGGCGGAGATCGAGCGGGTCGCCCGGGGAGCCGACGGCTTCGCCCGGCGGGTCGAGCGCGACGTCGAGGCGGCACTCGGGGCCGAGCGGGCCGGGAGCGGCCGGTGGGCCTGGCTGAAGTCCCTCTCCGAGGAGGCCTACGGGCTGCCCCGCCACGTCTCCCAGCATCCCGGGGGGATGATCATCGCCACCCGCCCGCTGATCGACTGCTGCCCGGTCGTCCCGGCCGCGATGGAGGGCCGCCAGCTCGTCCAGTGGGACAAGGACTCGTGCGCCGACGCCGGCTTCCTCAAGATCGACCTGCTCGGCCTGGGCATGCTCTCGGCGGTCGAGCGCTGCGTCGAGACGATCGCCCGGACCCGAGGCGAGCGGATCGACCTCTCGCGGATCCCCTTCGACGACGGACCGACCTTCGCGGCGATCCAGAACGCCGACACGACCGGGGTCTTCCAGATCGAGAGCCGAGCCCAGATGCAGTCGCTCCGGCGAACCCGGCCGGCCAACCTCGAGGAGCTGGCCATACAGGTGGCGATCATCCGGCCGGGCCCGATCCAGGGCGGGGCGGTCAACCCGTACATCGAGCGACGCCAGCGCCAGCGCGAGGATCCCGGCTACGAGCCGCCGTGCCTGCACCCGTCGCTCGTCCCGGCCCTCCGCGAGACGCTGGGGACGATCATCTTCCAGGACCAGGTGCTCGAGGTCGCCCAGGCCTTCGCCGGCTTCTCCCCCGGAGAGGCCGACGGGCTGCGCCGGGCGATGAGCCGCAAGCGGGCCACGGCGGCGATCGACCGCTACCGGGAGCGCTTCCGGGCCGGGGCCGAGCGTCACGTCGGCGCCCCGCCCGAGCTGATCGACCGGGTCTGGGAGATGGTCGCCGGGTTCGCCGGGTTCGGCTTTCCCAAGGCCCACAGCGCCGCATTCGGGCTGCTCGCCTACCAGTCGACCTGGCTGCGCGTCCACTACGGGCCCGAGTTCGTCTGCGCCCTGCTCAACGAGCAGCCGATGGGGTTCTATCCCCCGGACAGCCTCGTCCACGAAGCCCAGCGCCGGGGCATCGAGCTCCGCCCGGTCGACATCAACGCCTCCGAGGCCGAGTGCAGCGTCGAAACGCCCGCTGGCGGCGCGACATCCGTAGGCGACCGAACGACCGCACCCGGGGAGGCGGGAACCGGACCGGCGGGGGTCCGGATCGGGCTCGGCTACGTCAGCGGCGTCCGGGAGGAGGAGATCTCCGCGCTGGTCGCCGCCCGCCGGGAGGCCGGGCCGTTCCGGAGCCTGGCCGAGCTCGCCGGCCGGGCCCACGCCTGCCGCGCCTCGCTCGAGCAGCTCGCCTGGTCGGGGGCCTGCGACGCCCTGGCCGGGGATCGGCGGCAGGCGCTCTGGCAGCTGGGCATCGCCGCCCTCGGCCGGCGGGTGCCCGGCGGGACCCAGCTCGCCCTGGCCCTCGACGCCGGCGCCGCCCCCAGGCTGCGCGAGCTCGGCCGGTGGTCGACCCTCCTCGCCGACTACGCGACCACCGGGGTCAGCGTCACCGACCACGCCATGGCCATCCTTCGCCCCCATCTCGACGGGGTGGCGACCAGCGGTGACCTGGCCGTCCTCCCCCACGGCGGAGTCGTCTCGGTCGCCGGGCTCGTCGTCGCCCGCCAGCGTCCGGAGACGGCCAGCGGAGTCGTCTTCATGCTGCTCGAGGACGAGCACGGGGTGGTCAACCTGATCGTCCCCCCCGCCGTCTACGAGCGCCACCGCCACGTCGTCCGGGCCGAGCCGCTCGTCTTCGCCCAGGGCCGCCTCGAGCGCCCGGCCGGGGGTGGGGGGACGATCAACGTCCTCGTCCGGACGCTCCGCGGGCTCGACCCCGAGCAGCTCGAGCGACCGCCCGCCCCGGTGACCCGGCTCCCCGACCCGGAGTCACGGGAGATCGCCGACCAGGCCGGGTCCGGCCAGATCGTCGCATCCTTCGACGGGGCTCAGGCGGTCGGTGGCCTGCGTGCCGTGGCCCCACCCGTCCAGAGCTTCGGCTCCGGTCGCCGGCGTTGACCGAACCGTCCCGTGTCAGACGCCCACCGGCCATGTACTTTTCGCAACTTTCTCTCGGGCTCCGCGTTTTCTCGGCATGCGAACCTCTCCCGTTCCCGCCCTCGCCGCGCTCCTCATCGGGGCCGCCCCCGCCGGGCTTGTCGGGGTCGCGCCCGCCGCGGCCGCCCCCTGGTCCCCTCCGGGCACCTTCCCGACCTCGGTCGGGGCCACCCCCCTCCTCGCCGAGGGGGCCTCCGGTCCGCGCGCCGTCTACTGGAACTCCTACGGCCCAGGACTCCCGCTGCCCCCGAGTCCGGCGACAGCCGCCGTCAGCACCCTCGGGCCCGGGCTCCTCCCCGGCCCGGCCCATCCCGTGACCCCGCCGTCGCTGATCTTCGGCGGCTACGGGGTGCTGACCATCCCGACCTCCGGTCCGTCCGGCGTGGTGACGTCCACCAGCAAACCAGTCGGGATCGCCACCGGACCGCTGGCCGGACCGCTGCGGACCCGAACGTTTTCGTCGGCGGTCCGCGGGATTGCCGCCAATGCCGCCGGCGATATCGCCGTGGTCATCGAGCCGTGCGCGACCCGGGTCTCCGGGTGCCACCCGGCCGCCCCGGCCCTGCTCCTCGCCCGCCGAGGCCACAGCTTCGGCAAGCCGATCCCCATCACATCCACGAAGGGCCACGCCTACGGCGCCGCCGTCGCGATCGACCCCCGGGGCC
>JAXDHK010000313.1:0-3813 GCA_034664545.1 Solirubrobacteraceae bacterium | reverse complement strand
TAGCGGCAGTTGCCGATGAAGATCAGCCAGACCCGGGTCGGGCGCCCGTCGACCTCGAGCAGCGACGGCTCGGCGCTCCACAGGGCCTGGATCCCGGCCACGGCCGTGGCCGGGAGCTTGCCGATCCTGCCCTCGAGCGCCTCGCGCCGGGCGACGAACTCGGGGTAGGCCCCGAGGCTCGCCGTGTTGATGAACGGCTCCCCATCGAGGAGCCCGACGTCGGCCCGGATCGCCCGCCCGGCGGCCAGGGCGTCGAGGGCGTCGTCGACCGTCTCGAGCCCGAGGTCCCGGCACAGGTGGTTGAGCGTGCCGCCGGGGAGGACGACCAACGGCAGCCCGACCTCCCGGGCGACGGCGACCGCGGCGCAGGCCGACCCGTCCCCGCCGCCGACCCCGAGGACCCGGGCCCCATCGGCCGCCTCGAGGAGGAGCTCCCGGAGGTCCTGGTCCTCCCCGCGCTCGAGGATCCGCGCCGCGGGGAGGCGGCGGCGGAGCGCGTCGGCCCCGAGCGCCGATCCGGCGCGGGGGTTGACCACGAGCGCGAGCCCCGCCCCGTCGGAGGTGGCGGGCACCCGGACGGGGGTGCGCAGGGGCGGCCCGTCCCCGGGCTCGACGGCGGGAAGCGGCCAGGCCCGCCGGGAGGCGGCGGCCACGGCGGCGCCGATCGCCGCACCGGCGACGACGTCGCCCGGGTAGTGGGCGCCGACGTAGACGCGCGAGAGCCCGACCGCCCCGGCCAGCGCGACCAGCGGGACCCGCGCCGCCACCGGGAGCTCGGCCCCGGCCCCGAGGGCGAAGGCGAAGGCCGAGGCGGTGTGGCCGGACGGGAACGACGCCGAGGCGGGGACCCCGCGGCGGAGGTGGCGCCCGGCCGGCACCCCGACGAGCGGGGGCCGGGCCCGGCGGACGAGGCGCTTGGCCGGCTGGTTGACGATGGTCGAGGCGAGCGCGATGCAGCCCACCCCCCGGAGCGCCGCCCGCCGGCCCCGGCGGCCGCCCGACCCGGCGAGACCGGCGGCGATCAGGGCCCAGAGCACCGAGTGGTCGGCCAACCGGCCGAGGGGCCCGAGAAGCGGCCCGACGGCCGGGAGCCGGGTCCGCGACACGGCCTGGAACAGCCCGCGGTCGTGGGAGTCGAGCCGGCGCAGGAGGCCGGGAGGGCGGCGGGAGCGGCGCACGGGGCCTGGGCTACCCGTTTGACCGGGCGATCGACTCGATCGCCGCCCGGAGCTTGGCGGCGGTCGCCTCGTAGGAGTAGTCCTCGAGGCGCCGCCGGCCCCGGGCGCGAAGCTCCTCGCGCAGCCCGCGGTCCTCGACGGTCAGGTGGATCAGCTCGGCGATCAGGCCGAGGTCCGGGTCGTCGGTGAGGATCGCCGCGTCCCCGGCGACCTCGGCGACCCCGCCCGAGGGCCGGCCGACCACCGGCACCCCGAAGTGGAACGCCTCGAGCAGGGGGACGCAGAACCCCTCGTGCTCGGAGAGGCAGACGAAGACGTCGGCCTCCCGGTAGCGGCGCCAGAGCTCCTCCGGGGCGATCCCCCGGAGGAAGGTGACCCCGCCCGGGGCGAGCCGGTCGGCCAGCCCGGCCAGCGACCGCCCGTAGCGCTCGTCGAGCGGCTCGCCGACCAGCACCAGGCGGGCGTCCGCCCGGCGGTGGCGGCGGTAGAGCGAGAAGGCGCCGATCAGCTCGTCCTGGCGCTTGTGGGGGGTCAGGCGCCCGACGAAGAGGATCGTCGGCGGGGCGTCGGCGGGCGGGCTCGGGTCGGCCGCCGCCGGCTCCGGCTCCGGCGCCGGGGGCGGGGGCGGGGGCGGGGTGAAGAGGATCGGGATGACCGCGGTCCGCTCGGCCCCGGCGGCGATCAGCTCGGCGACGTTGAAGTGCGAGACCGCCGCGGCCAGGTCGACCCCGGCGACGAAGTCGGGGAGCTGGCGGCGGCCGAGCGAGCAGTGGACGGCGATCGTCGGCTCGTAGTCCCAGAACCACCGGGCCGGGGTCACGTTGTGGTACTGCATGAGCTTGGGATTGGGCAGCTCGAGCACGGCCTGGAGCTTCGGGGCGTAGGCCGAGTAGTGGAGGATCAGGACGTCGTCGGCGGCCGGGTCGAGCGCCTTGAGCGGGGCCACCCGGCGACCGAGGCGGGGGTCGATCGAGACGGCGTGGTCGCCCCCGCCCCAGCCCCAGTCCGAGAACAGGCGGCGGTAGGCCAGCGCCTGGGCAGTCACCGCGTCGACCGGGCCGGCACCGCTGAGGACCTGGTGGACGATCACCGGCGGCGGGCCTCGTCCTCGAGATCGACGACCCGATGCTGGAGGTCGGCGAGCCGCTCGTCGAGCTCGGCCACCCGGCCCATCAGGTGGACGTTCAGGCGGGTCTGCTGGGAGGCGAGCTGGCCGGTGTACTGGCGCAGGAGGTGGACGAGGGCGCGCTTGAGCCAGCTGATCGGGGCCCCGAGGCGGCGGGTCGAGACGACGAGGTCGAGGTCGGGTTCGATCACCGCCCATTCGAGCAGGAGCTCGGTCGACGGGCGCTCGGCCGGGACCACCCGGTAGGCGTCCATGTCCTCGGCGTAGGCGCCCTCCGCCCGCCGCCGGGCGAGCTCGGCCCGGGCGTGGTCGACCGCCTCCTCGGGCCTCATCCGCCGGCCCCGTCCTCGACGGGCGTCCCCATCAGCCGGTGGTAGAAGGCCATCCCCTCGGGGCACGGGCCGTCGAACACGACCGCCCCCCCGTCGAGGACGACCACCCGGGCGCAGGTTCGCTCGATCAGGGCGGCGTCGTGGGAGACGAGCACGAGCGTGGCCCCGCCGGCGATCTGCCCGGAGATCCGCTCCTCGCACTTGCGCTGGAAGGCCTCGTCCCCGACGGCGAGTACCTCGTCGATCAGGAGGATGTCGGCCTCGAGGTGGGCGGCGATGGCGAAGCCGAGGCGGAGGAACATGCCCGAGGAGTACGTCTTGACCGGGGCGTCGATGAAGTCGCCGAGCTCGGAGAAGGCAATGATCTCCCCGAGGCGCGCCTCGATCTCGGCCCGCCCGAGCCCGTGGAGGGCGCCGTTGAGGAAGATGTTCTCCCGGCCTGAGAAGTCCCGGCCGAACCCGGCGCCGACCTCGAGCAGGGAGACGACCTTCCCGGCCGAGGCCACGCTCCCCGAGTCGAGCGGGATGATCCCGGCGAGGACGCGGAGGGTCGAGGACTTCCCGGCCCCGTTGCGCCCGACGATGCCGACCGTCTCCCCCGGGTCGATCTCGAGGTTGACCTGGCGGAGCGCCTGCACCGGGGCGGGGCCCTCGTCGTCGCGCCGGCGGCCGAGCAGGACCTCCTTGAGCGTCCGGCCCCGGTCGGCGCGGACGCTGAAGGACCGCGACGCGTCCCGGAGCACGATCGCCCCCGGGGGGAGGGCGTCGGTCCGCCCGGCGGCGGGCCGGGTGGCCGCGGCCGGTCTCAAACGACCACGGCCAGCTCGCCCTCGAGCCGGCGGAAGAGGAGGGTCCCGCCGGCCAGGGCGAGCCCGGAGGCCACGAGGACGTAGGCGCTGACGTCCCACCCCGGCCAGACGCCCCCGTAGGTCACCGCCCGGATCGCCTCGACGAAGGGGGCCACCGGGTTCCCCCAGCGGAGCACCGCCGCCAGGACGTGGTGGCGCGCGGCCCCGGGAAACCCGGTGGACGGGTAGAAGATCGGGGTGATGAAGAACCACGGGAGGAGCGCCGCCCCGAGGATCGGGGCGACGTCGCGGAAGTGGGCGTGGAGCACGGCGGCCCCGAGGCCGAGGCCGAGGGTGAAGAGGAAGAGCAGGACGACGTAGGCGGGCAG
>JAXDHK010000312.1:0-6597 GCA_034664545.1 Solirubrobacteraceae bacterium | reverse complement strand
CGTCGACCCCTTCGGCCTTCAGGCACTCCATCAGGGCTTCGACTGCGCGCATTCGCCGGCGTCCTTCCTTCGCGTTCCGGGGGAGGCTGGGGTGGCCAGCCCGAGCGCCCCAGGATAGCGCCTGTCGACTGCGCCCCCCTCCTGCCCGGGTGCTCCGGACCACCGGACGAATCGCTGCTTACGGTGTACGATGGGCGGGCCGCCGCCTGCCCTCGCCGTTGGGCGCTTCCGCTGGCGGCGGCCGATCGTCCCGCTCAGGGGTCTGCCCGGGAGGGCGGCGGCGTTACCTCCACAGCCATCTACTAGGTCAGCCCCCACGGCACGCTCCGACGCGACTTGGCCTAGTCGGCAACGAACACAATGCTCCGGGATGCGACATGGATGACCATCACCAAGCCGTTCCGGCCCGCCGCGACCACGAGCCTCCCACCGACCCACCGGCAGCCGACGCGCACCGCACAGACCCGGCCGAGCCCGAGTCGCCCGACCACCACCGGGCCGGCGGGGAGGAGATCCTGCCGTTCTCACGCCGGGACCGCGCCGCCGCTGGGCGCGACCGCGGCGCGGCCGACCGCGATCGGAAGGCGTCGGGTCGCGATCGGTCCCAAGCCGCCGCCGACGTGCTCAGGTTGAACCGCGACCAAGCCGCGGCGGAACGCGATTACGCGGCGGCCGAGCGGGATCTGGTCGCATCGACCCGCGAACGGTCCCGCGCCGAGGTTGGGCACCCGCCACTTGATCGCATTCAGGCCGGCCACCGCGAGCAGGCGGCGAGCGACCGCGATCTGACGGCATCCGATCGCGACCAGTCGCGGATCGAGGCCGACCAGCGAACTGCCGACCGGGGCCTGGCCGCCGCCGACCGCGAGCGAGCCGCCGCCGACCGCGCCAAGCATGCGGCGGATCGCGATGTCGATCGGGCCGAGGCCGCGGAGGATCGCGCGGCCGCCACGCGCGATCGGGAGCGGGCGAGGGCCGAGCTGAGGCACGCCCAACTCGATGGGGTCACGGGTGCCTTCGGGCGCACGCTCGGCATGGTCATGCTCGAGCGCGAGATCAGCCGGGCCCGGCGGTCGAGCGGGCACCTGGTGCTCGCCTACGTCGAGCTCGACGGGCTCAAGCGCGTCAACGACCGCCGGGGCCACGAGGCCGGGGACGCGCTCCTCAGGCTCGCCGTCGCGGCGATCCGGGCGCATCTGCGCTCCTATGACCCGATCGTCCGGGTCGGGGGTGACCAGTTCCTGTGCGCGTTGGGCAACTGCACGCCGGATGGCGCCGAAACCCGGTTCGAGCAGATACGAGCAACGCTGCGGGCGACGCAACCCGGCGCGTCGGTTGCCGTGGGCTTGGCGCCGATGCAACCGGAGGACACGCTCGCGGAGCTCATGCGGCGAGCCGACCTCGCGCTCTACGAGGCCAAGCACCCCGGGATCGGCGCCGAGACCCGGGACGAGACGCCCGGTGCGACGATCGTGATCGCCGACGACGCCCAGGACATGCTCCTCCTCGTCCGCTCGGCGCTCGAGCGCGACGGTCACCGGGTCTTGAGCGCCACCGACGGCCAGGCCGCGCTCGAGCTCATTCGCCGGGAGCTACCCGACCTCTGCGTGCTCGACGTGATGATGCCGAAGCTCACGGGCTTCGAGGTCACCCAGGCGCTTCGGGCTCACGAGGCCTCCCGCGCCACCCGGGTCATTCTCCTGACCGGCCGCTCCCACGCCACCGACATCGCCCACGGGTTCGACTGCGGCACCGACGACTACCTCCTGAAGCCGTTCGACCCCAAGGAGCTCCGCCTGCGCGTCCGGGCGCTGCTCTCCCGGTAGCGGCGACACCATGGTCGCGGTCGCCGTCGCCGTGCTCTTCGTCTCCGCCGCGGCCCTCGCGATCACCACGGCCTGCTCGATGGTCCTGCGCACGCGGGTGGAGCTGGCTACGCGGCGGATCGCCAACTACCGCCCCGTGGCGTCCGCACAACTCGCGGCCTATCTCGTCGGCACGCGGAGCGCCCCCCCGCCCCACCCCCGAGGCCGCTTCCAGCAATCGGTGATGCGCGAGTTGCTGCTCTCGTTCGCGGCCAACGTGCGCGGCGAGGCCGCCGGAGTGGTGGCGTCGCTGTTTCGCCGGTACGGCCTGGTCGAGCCCGCGCGCCGGAACCTGAACGCCCGCCGGTCGCTCACGCGCATCCGTGCGGCCGAGGCGCTCGGGGCCATGGGTCTCCAAGAGGCCATCCCCTGGCTGCTGGACGGTCTCCGTCACGACGACCGGCAGCTGCGCTTCGCCTGCGCCCGCTCGCTCTCGGCCCTTGGGGCCGTCTCGGCCGTCGCCGAGGTGGACGCCGCGCTCAGTCCGACCCAGGCCGAGCTCGGCCAGCGCATCGACCTCCTCGTCGGCTTCGGTGCCGGGGCGATCCCGATCCTCATCGGCGATCTGCGCGGGAGGCCCGGCGGCCGCCGCCAGTGGCTGGCGGCGGAGGCCCTCGGCGAGCTCCGCGCCGCCTCGGCGGTCGTCCCGCTCAGCACCGCGCTCGACACCGCCGGCGACGAGCTCTCCGCCCGGGCCGCGCGAGCGCTCGGACGCATCGGCGACCATCGGGCAACCGACGCCCTGGCCCGCGCGGTGGCCAGCCAGCGGCCGTGGTTCGTACGGGCGGCGGCGGCCGGCGCGCTCGGTGCGATCGCTGACCCGGCGACGGCGGGCCTGCTCGTCTGGGCCCTCGCCGGCGAGCAGTGGGACGTACGGAACGCGGCCGCCCGCGCGCTCACGGCGCTGGACGCTGCCGGCGTCGCCGCCGTGGCCGAGCGACTCGATCTCCTGGGCGATGAGGCGGTCGCCCAGTTCCTCGGCACCTGCGACGCGGCCGGCGTGATCGAGCAGATCATCGCCCGCGCCGCCGGCGGCGACTCCGACCGGGACGACCTCATCCGCCGTGGGCACCGTGCCGGCATCTCGGCGGCGCTCGAGCGCGTCGCGGGAGAGGACGGCCGAGCCGGGCGCTACGCGGCCGCGGTGCTCTCCACAGGCCCCGCCGCTCACCGCTTGGTCGCGCCGTGAGGGCGACGCTGGCCTTCGACGTCGCGCGGCTGGTGCAGGAGCTGCTGCGGGCGGCCGGCGTATTCGTCCTGTCCTACTTCACGTTCCTCACGCTCTCCTATCTCGCCATCACGATCGCCTCCGCCGTCCAGATCCACCGGTACTTCCGCCGCCGCTCCGGGGTCGCCCTCCTACGCGTCCTGCGCTCGCAGATGACGCCTCCGGTGACGATTTGCATCGCGGCCTACAACGAGGAGGCATCGATCGTTCCGTCGATCCGGGCCATGCTCACCCTCAACTACCCCCAGCACGAGGTGGCGGTCACCAACGACGGCTCGACCGATGCGACGCTCGGCCTGGTGATCGCCGAGTTCGGCATGCGGCGGGTCGACCAACCGATCAGGCCGGGCATCCCGACGGCTCTGGTGCGCGGCATCTACCGCTCGCGAGCGCACCCCAACCTCGTCGTGGTCGACAAGGTCAACGCCGGCCGGTCCGACGCCCTGAACGCAGCGATCAACGTGGCCCGCAGCCCGATCGTGTGCTTCGTCGACGCCGACTCCATTCTCGAACCCGAGGGCCTTCTGGCCGCCGTCACGCCGTTCATCGAGTCTCCGGACCTCACCACCGGCGTGGGGGGGATCATCCGCGTCGCCAACGGCTGCCGCATCGAGGACGGCCACGTCGTGTCGGTCGGGCTGCCGAGGGAGCGGTTGGCGCTGTTTCAGACCGTGGAGTACATGCGCGCGTTCTTGGCCGCCCGGACCGGATGGAGCGGCCTCAACGGCCTGCTCATCATCTCCGGCGCCTTCGGCGTCTTCCGCCGCGACGAGGTGGTCGCCGTCAACGGCTTCGCATCCGACTCGATCGGCGAGGACTTCGAGCTGTGCATCCGCCTGCACCGGCGAAACCACGACGAGAAGACCGGGAAGCGGCTGCTCTTCGTACCCGATCCGGTCTGCTGGACCGAGGTGCCGATCCGCATGCGCGACCTCGGCGGCCAGCGCCACCGGTGGCACCGCGGTCTGGTCGACACCCTCTGGCGCCACCGCGACATGATCGGCAATCCCCGCTACGGCGCCGTCGGCGTCCTTTCCCTGCCGTTCTTCACGCTGTTCGAGTTCCTCGGGGCCTTCATCGAATCGGCCGGCTACGTGATCGTCCCGATCGGACTCCTGCTCGGAGCGGTCAACGTCCCGTTCGCGCTGCTGTTCTTCGCGGTGGCCGTGCTCTCGGGGATCCTGCTCTCGGTCGCGGCGGTGCTGCTCGAGGACCTCGCGTTCCGCCGCTACAGCCGCCTGCGGGACCTCTTCGTCCTCCTCGCGGTCGCCGTCGCCGAGAACTTCGGCTACCGACAGATCCTCACCGTCTACCGCGTACGGGGCTTCTTCGCCTACCTTCGCGGTGACAGCGCGTGGGGAACGATCGAGCGCACCGGCTTCGATCTCAAGCCCTGACGCTCCAGCCGATCCGGCTTACAGGCGCGCCGGGACCCGGAGGGTCGCCACCGGGGCGATGACCTCGTCGGGATCGGGATACTCGAGGTCGGTCCCGCATCGCGTGCACAGGGCGTCGTAGATCCGGGTCGCCCGCCCGCAGTTCGGGCACCGGCGCAGGGCCTCCTCGGTCTCGTAGCGATAGAGGAACGCGGTCAGCAGGCCGACGAAGGGGACGGTCGCCGCGATCAGGAACCAGACGACGAACGAGCTCCCCTTGTGGCGCCCGACGATGCCCCCGGCCACCCCGAAGCAGAACGCTATGACCAGGTAGGCCACGGGCCGGGCGACCGACTCAGAAGAGGACGCGCGCCGCCCAGATCACGGCGACGACGGCCGCGACGAAGACCACGACGCTCGCGATCGCGATCGCGATGTGGATCAGGAAGTGGAGCAGCACCCAGGCGGCGATGAGCAGCACGATCACCGCCATCACGGTGGTCCCGAGGGACGCGGACGAGCGCTTGGTCTTGTTCATACCCAGAGCATAGTACGCCGGCCGGGCGTCACTTCCAGCCTCTTCCCGGGCGCTCGGCGCCGCGGGTCGGCCTCAGCCGGCGGGGGTGTTCGGCGCCGCGGCCCGGGGCCGTGGGGCCCGCTCGACCCGCCGGGGCCCGGAGAGGAGGCTCAGGCTGTAGCGGCGCACCCCCGGCCGGTCGGCCCTGCCCTCCGGGCGCGCGACCTGGGGGAAGAGCAGGAGGCGCGGTCCGGGGGTCAGGGGGGTCGGGCTCATGCCAAGGATCGTGGCAGGTGCCACGTGCCCTGTCATCGGACAGCCGGCCAATCTCAGCCGGGCGCGCCTGGACCGAAGGTCCCCACCGCCGCGGCCAGCGCCGGGCGCATCCCCGGATCCAATCGCCGGCGTACCCGCCACCGGGCGCCCGAGAAGGCGAGGTTCGCCACGGTCGCGAAGCCGGGCTCGTCGGCCCGGAGGGCGAGCAGGAGGTGGGCGACCCGGTCGCCGCTCGGAAGCTCGGTCTCGGTCACCCGGACGCAGTAGCAGTGGACCCGCCGGCCGCCGCCGCCCCGGACGAGCAGGGCCCCGGCCTCGCCCACCAGCCACGTCCCGAGCCGGCCGCGCTCGAGGACGAGCCCGGTCGCCGCGTAGAGATCCCGGGCGCGATGGTCGAGCAGGTCTCCGAGCAGACCGAGTGCCCGCGCCTCGGCGGCCGGGTCGGCCCGGGGGCGCGGACGCACGACGTTCGCCCCCCGCCGGGCGTAGAGCTCGGGGATGACCCAGGCGTGGGCCAGCGCCATCGCGGCCACCGGAAACGAGAGCGGCTGGAGCGCCATGAGTCCGCCGGCGGCCGCGACGAAGGGCACGGTGTGGGCCACCGTGGTCGCCGTCCACGCCCGGCCCGACCGGCGGAGCCGGCGCTCGTCGACCAGCCCCCGCCAGTGGACCCCGGCGAGCTCCGGCAGGGCGTCGCGGCGGGGTAGCTCCACGGCCTCGGGGGCCCCAGCGCCGGCCGAGACGGCGGCGACGGCTGCTGCGGCGGCGGCGGCGGCGGGCAGCCCGAGCCCGGCGACCCCCGCCGCGCCGGACGGGCCCGGAGCCCCTCCGCTCCTAGCCACCCGCGATCGGCAGCCGGAGGATCACGAGGTCGGCGTCGAGCGGGAGCTCGCGGACCTGCTCGGCGTGGCCCTCTCCGGTCGAGACCATGCCGAAGTAGCCGCGGTCGAGCTCCCGGCGAAAGGCCGCGACGGCGAGCTCGGCGGCCGCGGGATCCGCCGGCGACCACTCGGCGAGCGTCGTGTGGCCGGTCTGATCCATCCGGACGAGTCGTGACACGGGAACCTCCAAGGGATTTGTGGTGCCTCCCGTTGATGCTACCGGGGCGATCGACCGGCCTCCGCGGGAGCTCCCCGGCCCGCGGTCGACCGCGGCCGCCGCCGTCCGCCCGGCCCCCCGGACCGTCGGCTTAGGAGACCGTGATGGTGGTCGACCCGGCGCTCGCCGTGTGGTCGCCGGTGTAGTTGACGTAGATCTTGTGGCTCCCGGTCCCGACCGTCCCCGGCGTGTAGGTCACCGCGCACGTCGCCTGACCCGTCCCGCTGGCCGTCGGCG
>JAXDHK010000311.1:0-5515 GCA_034664545.1 Solirubrobacteraceae bacterium | reverse complement strand
GTTTCGGCGGCCGTGACATGGCCGTGGACCTCGGCACCGCCAACACGCTCGTCTACGTGCGTGGTCGCGGCATCGTCCTCTCGGAGCCGAGCGTCGTCGCGATCGACTCGCGCACCGGCGAGGTCCATGCCGTGGGCATCGAGGCCAAGCGCATGCTCGGCCGCACGCCCGGCACGATCTCGGCGATCCGGCCGCTCAAGGACGGGGTGATCGCCGACTTCGACGTGACCGAGGAGATGCTCCGCCACTTCATCCAGAAGGTCCACCAGAACCGGTGGGCCCACCCCCGGGTCGTCGTCTGCGTCCCGTCCGGGGTCACCGGGGTCGAGAAGCGCGCGGTCGAGGAGGCCTGCCTCTCGGCCGGCGCCCGGAGCGCCTACCTGATCGAGGAGCCGATGGCCGCGGCGATCGGCGCCGGGCTCCCGGTCGGCGAGCCGACCGGGTCGATGGTCGTCGACATCGGCGGCGGCACCTCCGAGGTCGCGGTGATCTCCCTCGGGGGCATCGTCGTCTCCCAGTCGATCCGGATCGGCGGGGACGAGCTCGACGAGGCGATCATCAACTACGCCAAGCGCGAGTACAAGCTCCTGATCGGCCAGCAGACCGCCGAGGAGCTCAAGCTCGAGATCGGCTCCGCCTATCCGATGGCCGAGGAGATGCAGGCCGAGATCCGGGGGCGGGACATGGTCTCCGGCCTGCCCAAGACGGTCGTCCTCACCAGCGAGGAGATCCGGGCCGCGTTGGAGGAGCCCCTGGCTCAGATCATCGACGCGGTCAAGCAGACGCTCGACCGGACCCCGCCCGAGCTCGCCTCGGACATCATGGACCGGGGGATCATGCTCGCCGGCGGGGGCGCCCTCCTCCAGGGCCTCGACGAGCGCCTGCGCGAGGAGACCCAGATGCCCGCCCACCTCGCCGAGTCGCCCCTGACCTGCGTCGCCGTCGGCTCGGGCCGCTCGCTCGAGGAGTTCGACGTCATCCATCGGACGAGTCGCAACTCCCGCAACCGCAACCGCCGCCGATGACCCCGGCCGTCGCCGGGCCCGGGCGGCCCCCTGCACCGCAACCGCCGCCGATGACCCCGGCCGTCGCCGGACCCGGGCGGCCCCCTGCACCGCAACATCGCCGGCCCCCCGTAAGCTACCCCGCGACCCCACCTTCCCCGTGTACGACAAGACCGTCCGCAGGCGCCGCGCAGTCCTCGGCCTGCTCGTCGCCTTCTCCCTGTTCCTCCTGACCGCCTACTTCGGCGAGTCGGCGGGCGGGGGTCTGCACGCGGTCCAGCGCGGCGTGCTCACCGTCGTCTCGCCGATCCAGGACGGGGCCAGCCGGGCGCTCAAGCCCGTGCGGGACCTGTTCGGCTGGATCGGGGACACCCTCGGAGCCAAGGGCGACCGCGACAAGCTCCGCAAGCAGGTCCAGGTCCTCCAGGCCCAGGCGGCGCTCGACGCCGCCGGGGCGGCCCGGGGGACCGAGCTCGAGAAGCTGCTCGGCCTCGACCAGCAGGCCGGGATCTCGGCCTACCACCCGGTGTCCGGCCGGGTCATCGGGCTCTCGCCGGAGATCTGGTACGCCCACGTCACGGTCAACCGCGGGTCCTCGGCCGGGGTCGGCATGAACAACCCGGTGGTCAACGCCGACGGGATGGTCGGCAAGGTGACCACGGTCGCCCCCAACGCGTCGGTCGTCACCCTGATCACCGACAGCACGAGCGGGGTCTTCGCCAAGGACGTGGTCTCCAGCGCCCACGGGATGGTCCTCCCGGCGGTCGGCGACCCCAACGACCTGACCATGCAGTTCGTCCAGAGCACCGACGCCATCCACCCCGGCGACACGATCGTCACCGCCGGCGCCGCGGCTACGTCCGGCGGGAAGACCTACTCCCTGTTTCCGCCCAACATCCCGATCGGCCGGGTCACCCGCGTCGACCCGGGGAGCCTCACCCAGGCCGTCCACCTCTCGCCGATGGCCAACCTCCACGACCTCGACGTGCTCCAGATCCTCACCCAGGTGAACGGCGGATGAGCGAGCCGGCGCAGCTGTGGCTGCGGCTGGCCATCCTCGGCCTCGGGGCCGCGATCATCCAGATCGCCGCCGTCTCCCAGTTCCCGCTGTTCGGCATCAACGCCGACGTGACCCCCCTCGTCGTGGCCAGCGCCGGCCTGCTGAGCGGGGCGGTCGCCGGCTCGCTCCTCGGCTTCGGCATGGGGCTGTTCGTCGACCTCGCCCTCGTCCAGACCCTCGGGGTCTCGGCCCTCGTCTACACCCTCGTCGGCTACGGGGCCGGGCGCCTGCGGGAGCTCCGGGCGCCCCAGGCGACGTTCACCCCGCTCGGGGTCGGGGCGGTGGCGACCGCCGCGGCGACGATCGGCTTCTCGGTGCTCGAGTTCCTGCTCGGGGTCGATGCCCCGGTGAGCTTCCTGCTCGTCCGCCAGACCCTGGCCACGATCGTCCTGAACACCCTGATCTCGCTGCCTGTCTACGCGCTCGTGCGCCGGTGGCTGCGCCCGGTGCTCCCCGAGGATCCGCGCCGGCGCCGGCGGCGGGCCTACACGACCGGCGGCCTCAGCCCGCTCTCGCGCCGATGATGGACGTCGACCGCCCGATCGAGCGCCAGCCGCCCCTCTCGCCCCAGCTGGCCATGCGGGTGGCCGTCTTCGGCGGGATCGCCCTCGTCCTCTTCGGCATCGTGCTCTTCCGCCTCTGGTACCTCGAGGTCCTCTCCGGCGACCAGTACGTCCAGCTGGCCAACAACAACCGGGTCCGCGACGTCGCCATCCAGGCCCCCCGGGGGAACGTCGTCGACCGCAACGGCCAGACCCTCGTCGCCAGCCGCCAGGCCACGGCGGTGCAGATCGCGCTCGACCAGCTGCCCCCCGCCCACTCGGCGGCCCGCCGGCGGGAGGTCAAGAGCCTCGGCCGCCTGCTCGGGATGAGCCCGGCCCAGATCAACAGCAAGCTCTCCAGCCGCTACAACGTCCCGTACGCGAACGTGACGATCAAGACGGATGCCGGCGAGCGGGCCCTGGTCACCCTCGCCGAGCGCCAGCTCCAGTACCCGGGGGTGGTCGTCACGCCCGTCTTCCTCCGGCGCTACCCCCTGAAGACGGTGGCCGCCCAGCTGCTCGGCAACGTCGGCCCGATCAACGTCGACGAGCTCAAGCTCCCCCGCTTCCGGGGCGTGGCCAAGAACGCCGTCGTCGGTCAGGGCGGGATCGAGTGGACCTACGACCAGTACCTCCGGGGCCGGGACGGGGCCAAGCGCGTCCAGGTCGACTCCCTCGGGCGCCCCCGGGGCCGCTCCCTGGCCGAGACCCCGCCGATCGCCGGGCACGAGCTCAAGCTCTCGATCGACCTGAGGCTCCAGGAGGAGGGGCAGAGCGCGCTCCAGCGGGCGATCGGCCTGGCCCAGGGCAACGGCCACAACGCCGACGCCGGGGCCTTCGTCGCCCTCGACCCGACCAACGGCGAGGTCCTCGCCCTCGGCTCGGCCCCGAGCTTCAACCCGACCGTGTTCACCCACCCCCTGACCCAGGCCCAGTACGCCCGGCTGAGCCTCGACCCGTCCCATCCGCTGCTCGACCGGGCGATCCAGGGCCTCTATCCGACCGGGTCGACGTTCAAGCCGATCACGGCCATGGCCGCCCTCCAGAACGACCTGATCACCCCCGAGACCCCCTACGTCGACAGCGGGTGCATCACGGTCGGGCGCGACCACCTCAAGTTCTGCAACGCCGGCAAGGCGGTCAACGGGACCCTCTCCGGGGTGGCCGACGCCCTGCGCGTCTCCTCGGACGTCTTCTTCTACACGCTCGGCGAGCGGGCCAACCCGCTGCCCGGCGAGATGATCCAGACCTGGGCGCGCAAGCTCGGCCTCGGGGCCCCGACCGGCATCGACCTCCCCGGCGAGGCCGCGGGCCTGATCCCGGACGCGAGCTGGCGCCGGCAGGCCAACGCCGCCGAGCTCGCGTGCCGGCGCAAGCACCACGTCAGCGGGTGCGCGATCTCCGGCGACCCGGGGCACGTCTGGACGACGGGCGACAACGTGAACTTCGCCGTCGGCCAGGGCGACCTCCAGGCCACGCCGCTCCAGGTGGCCGTCGCCTACTCGGCGCTCTTCAACGGCGGGACGGTCGTCCGCCCCCACATCGGGCTGGCGGTCGACGACAGCCTCGGGCGCCTGGTCCAGCGGATCGACCAGCCGGCGGTCCGCCACGTCGACTTCAACCCCGCCAACCAGCAGGCGATCGCCGACGGGCTCCACATGGCGACGAGCGCCCCGGGCGGGACGAGCTACGAGGTGTTCAAGGGCTTCCCGCGAATCGTCTACGGTAAGACGGGAACCGCCCAGCACGCCGGGCAGGACGACCAGTCGTGGTTCGTGGCCTACGCGCCCGACCCGAAGAAGCCGATCGTGATCGCCATGACCGTCGAGCGGGGCGGTTTCGGTGCCGAGACCGCGGCCCCGGCCGTCCGGCTGATGCTGTCAAAGTGGTTCAGCATCCCCCCGAAGCTGGTCGTCGGTCACTCCCAGACACGCTGATGAACACCACCCCCATCCACGAAGGAGTCGTACCCGGGATCGCCGACGTGCGCTCGATCGTCCTGCCCTTCGACCCGCTCCTCACGCTCGCGGCCATCGGCCTGGCGATCTGCTCCCTGGTCACCCTCGGCGGGGCGACCCGCGGCCTCGTCCCCGGGCAGCCGCACTTCTACACCGAGCGCCAGGGGATCTACTTCGTGATCGGGTTCGGCCTGATGGTCGCCCTCTCCCGGATCGACTACTCCCGGCTGCGCGAGCTGAAGCTCGGCTTCTACGTCCTGCTGATCGCGATGATCATGCTCGTGCTCGGCCTCGGCCGGGCGGCCCGGGGCGCCCAGCGCGCGATCCAGCTCCCCTTCTTCAGCTTCCAGGCCTCCGAGCTCGGGAAGATCCTCCTGATCGTCTTCCTCTCGGCGATCGTCGTCGACCGGACCCGGCGGCTGACCGAGCGGGAGACGACGGCCCGGGTCATGCTCCTGGCCCTCGTCCCGGCCATGCTCGTGATCGCCCAGCCCGACCTCGGGTCGGGCATGGTCTACGTCGTCGTCGCCCTCGCCGTCCTGTTCGTGGCCGGGACCTCCTGGAAGCACTTCGCCGCCCTCTTCACCCTGGGGGCGGTCGCCCTGACCATCGTCCTCGCCGTGGCTCCGGCGGTCGGGGTCAACGTGCTGAAGCCCTACCAGGTCGACCGGCTCACGGCCTTCCTGAACCCGACCGACAACCCGGCCAAGCAGGGCTACCAGCAGATCCAGTCGAAGATCGCCATCGGCGCCGGGGGAAAGACCGGGCGCGGGGCCCAGGCGACCCAGACCAAGCTGAACTTCCTTCCCGAGTACCAGACCGATTTCATCTTCGCGGTCGTCGGCGAGCAATACGGCTTCGTCGGCGCCGCGCTGGTCCTCTCGCTGTACGCGCTGATGATCTGGCGCACGCTTCGAATACTCACGCTCGCCAAGAACCTATTCGGCGCGC
>JAXDHK010000310.1:0-2910 GCA_034664545.1 Solirubrobacteraceae bacterium | reverse complement strand
GCCCGACCCCGGCCACCAGCGCCACCGGGGACGGGTAGAGCGCGCGATGGTGGCTCCGGCGCCCGGCCATCGCGCGGTCTTGCGGCGCCTCGTGGGTGTCGGCTTCGTGCGCGACGCCGCCTTCACGGGCGGCACGCAGATCCTCCACGCCCTCGGAGCGATGATCGGCGGGATCATGGTTGCCCGGACCGTCGGTCCGACGGGAACGGGAACGATCTCCGTGGTCGTCGCGCTCGCTTCGACGGCCGTGCTCCTGGCCAGCTTCGGCGTCCACCAGTCGAGCATCTACTTCCTGGGCAGACCTGGGTCAGACCGCGACGCAGTGATGTCGAATGCGATCGTCTTCGGCCTCGTGGGCGGAGCGGTCGCAGCGGGGGGCCTGGCGGTGGGCGGCGTCCTCTTCCGCCGGCAACTCCTCGATCGCATCAGCATCGGCTTGTTTCTGCTCTACGTGGCTGCCGTCCCCTTCTCCTACTTCACAGAGTTCGCCCGGCGTCTCGTCCTCGGTAGCGGCCGGGTGGGGATGTACAGCTCGCCGGACATCATCGAGGGGATCGGCCTCGTGGTCGGGACGGGCGCCGTCTTGCTCGCGTTCGGCACCCGGCTGACGCCGTTGATCGGGGTGCGGGTGGCGATCGAGGTGGCGATCGCCACGTCGATGGGGGTCTATCTGTGGCGATCCGTCCGCTTCGCCTTCCGACCCTCGCGGCCGCTGCTGCGCAATCAGCTCGCCTACGGCCTGCGCACCTACACGGGGTCGCTGCTGTGGGTCGTCCTACTCCAGAGCGACCTCATTCTGTGCAACGGCTTTCTCGGCAGCGGGCAGGCGGGCGTCTATTCGGTGGCGGTGTCCCTGGGACTGCCGGTGACCCTGCTGGCCGGCGTCATCGGGACGCTCACCTTCCAGCGGACGGCGGCTGACCCGAGCCGGGACAGCCGCGTGGCCAACGCGAACCGGGTCATGCGGCTGCTGATCCCGATCACCATCCTCTGCGCTGCGGGCCTTGCCGTCGCCTCGGGATTCCTGGTCGATCTGCTCTACGGTCCCGCCTTCCGCGGCTCAGTCAGCGCGCTGGTACTGCTCCTGCCCGGTCTGTGCGCGTTGACGGTCGAAACCGTCCTGATGAACTTCATGGCGGCAGAGGGAAGCCCGTCGATCATCTACCGGGCGCCCCTGGTCGGGGTCGTGTTCAACCTGGCGGCAAACCTGGTGGTGATCCCGCGGTGGGGAATCGACGGTGCAGCCGTGACCTCGACCCTGGGCTACCTGCTCGTTCTCGTGCTCGTCATCCGGTTCTACCTGACGTGGACGGGATCGCGGGCGCGCGACCTCGTGGCGCCCGTGCGGGGCTGAGCCGCGGATGTGCGGGATTGCGGGAATCTTCGAATACGGGCGCGCGAGCGGCGGGATCGAGGAGTCAGTGCTCCTGCGCATGCGCGAGACCATCAGGCACCGCGGCCCGGACGGCGAGGGGCTCTTCGTCAGCCCCGACCGGCGACTCGGCTTCGCCCACCGGCGGCTGGCGATCATCGACCTGGACGGCGGGGCCCAGCCGATGCACGGCCCGAACGGCACCTGCCTGGTCTTCAACGGCGAGATCTACAACTACCCGGCGCTCCGCGCCACGCTCCTGGCCGAGGGGGTGCGGTTTCGGACGCGTTGCGACACCGAGGTCATCCTCCACCTCTACCAGCGCTACGGGGATCGCTGCGTCGAGCACCTCACCGGGATGTTCGCCTTCGCGCTCTTCGACCCGGAGCGCCAGCGTGTCTTCTTCGCCCGCGACCCGATCGGGGAGAAGCCGCTCTATTGGACAGATCGGGCGGGGGTCTTCGTCTTCGCCTCGGAGATCAAGGCCCTGCTCGAGCACCCTCTCGTTCCGCGAGAGGTGAACCGCCAGGCACTCGGGCCCTACCTGGCCAACCTGGTCACACCGGCGCCCCAGACCACGTTTCGGGGCATCTACAAGCTCCCAGCGGGTTGGATGGGCCACTGTGACGTGGGCGGGACCCAGGTCTCGCCCTACGCTTCGATCACCGCGACCCGGGGCTATGACCGGACGGCCGGGCAGGCGGCCGGGCACGTGCGCGAGCTGCTCGACGAGTCGGTCCGGGCGCGGCTGATGAGCGACGTACCGCTAGGCGTGCTGCTCAGCGGCGGGATGGACTCGACGACGATCCTGGCCCTGGCCAGCCAGCAGACCACGGGCATGGCGAGCTTCACCGTGGCCTTCGCCGGGCACGAGCAGTACGACGAGCGCGACCAGGCCCGTGCCGTGGCGCGCCTCTACGGCACCGATCACCACGAGGTCCTGCTGAGCGAGGAGGACGCGATCGACATCCTCGCCCCGCTCATCCACCATCAAGACGAGCCACTCGCCGATCCGGTCTGTGTTCCCCTCCACGCCGTCTGCCGGCTGGCCCGTGAACAGGGCGTCAAGGTCGTCCTGGCCGGAGAGGGAGCCGACGAGCTGTTCTGGGGCTACGCCGGCTACCAGAGCATCGTCGAGCGGTGGCGGCGCTTCGAGCGGATGCTGGCGCTTCCGCAACCCGTCCGCCGGGTCGCCGCGCTCGCGACCTCGGCCGACCGGACGCCGCGTCGACGCGAACAGCTCGAGGGCATCGCCGCTGGGCGCATGAATCCGATCCACATGCCGGTGGGACTGACCGCCTACCAGCGCCGCCACCTGCTCTCGGGCGCGAACGCCGGACCCGGCTGGGCGCCGGCCCTTCCCGGCCCCCACGAGAGCGCGCTCGAGACGCTGGCCTTCGACACCCAGGAGTACGAGTTCGAGGTACGTCTGCCCGAGCTCCTGCTGATGCGGATCGACCGCTTCTCGATGGCCAACAGCGTCGAGGCCCGGGTTCCCTTCCTCGACCCCGCCCTCGTCGATTACGTCTACCGGCTTC
>JAXDHK010000309.1:0-5857 GCA_034664545.1 Solirubrobacteraceae bacterium | reverse complement strand
GACCCGTCGGCGTGGAGGTCCCAGGCGTTGCGGGTGTCGGCGAAGAACAGCTCGAGCGTGTCGAGCACCTCGGCGCGGAGGGCGCCATCCTCGATCGGGACCGCCAGCTCGACGCGGGTGTCGAGGTTGCGGGGCATGAGGTCGGCCGAGGCGATGTACACGGTGTACTCGCCGTCGCGCTCGAAGGCGTAGACCCGGGAGTGCTCGAGGAAGCGCCCGACGATCGAGACGACGCGGATGTTCTCCGAGAGGCCGGGCACCCCCGGGCGCAGGCAGCAGATCCCCCGCACGTTGAGGTCGACCGCCACCCCGGCCTGGGAGGCCCGGTAGAGGGCGGCGATGCAGCGCTGGTCGACCAGCGAGTTCAGCTTCATCGCGATCCGGGCCGGCGTCTGCTCCGAGTGGGCGGCGACCGTCCGGTCGATCTCCTCGGCGATCCCCTGGCGGAGGTGACTCGGTGCCACCCACACCTTGCGGTAGCTCGACGGTCGGCCGAAGCCGGTCAGGTAGTTGAAGAGCTCGGCGACGTCCCGGCCGATCTCGGGGTCGGTGGTGAACAGTCCGAAGTCGGTATAGAGCCGGGCGGTGGCCGAGTGGTAGTTCCCGGTCCCGATGTGGACGTAGTTGCGAACCCCGTCGCCCTCCCGGCGGACGACGAGCACGCACTTGGCGTGCGTCTTCAGCGCCGGGTGGCCGTAGACGACGTGGACCCCGGCCTGTTCGAGCGCCTTGGCCCAGACGATGTTCGTCCGCTCGTCGAAGCGGGCCTGGAGCTCGACCAGGCAGACCGCCTGCTTCCCGCGCTCGGCGGCCCGGATCAGCGCCGGGACCAGGGGCGAGTCGTCGCTGGTCCGGTAGACGGTCTGCTTGATGGCGAGGACGTTCGGGTCGGCGACCGCCTGCTCGACGAACCGCTCGACCGAGTTGCTGAACGAGTCGTAGGGGTGGTGGACGAGGATGTCCCCGTCGCGCATCGCGGTCATCACGTCCGCCCGACCCTCGTCGTCGGCGCGGAAGCGGGGATGGATAGGCGGCACCCACGGCGTCTCCCGGAGCTCCGCGTGCCCGGGGAGCTTGACGATCTCCCACAGCCCGGTCAGGTCGAGCGGCCCGTCGATCGGGTAGACGTCACCCGCGTCGACCCCGAGCGCCGCGATCAGCTCGTTGAGCAGCTCCTCGGACATCCCGGTGCCCACCTCGACGCGCACCACCTCCCCGAACCGGCGCCGGCGCAGCTCGTCCTCGACGGCCCGCAGGAGGTCCTCGGCCTCGTCGGACACGCTGAGGTCGGCGTCGCGCGAGACCCGGAACACGTCGTAGTCGACGATGTCCATGCCCTGGAAGAGCGAGTCGAGGTTGTGGGCGATGACGTCCTCGAGCATGACGAACGTCTTGCTCTTCTTCCCGATCGCCACGAAGCGCGGCAGGATCTCGATCGGGACCTTGACCCGGGCGAAGGTGCTGTGGCCGCTGGCCGGATCGCGGACGATGACCCCGAGGCTCAGGGACAGGTTGGAGATGTAGGGAAAGGGCTGGCCCGGGCCGACGGCCAGCGGGGTCAGCGCCGGGAAGATGACCCGGCGGAAGTGCTCGCTCAGCACCTCCTGCTCGGCGGGGCTGGCGTCGGCCACCCGCGTGACGCGGATCCCGTGCTCGGCGAGCCCCGGGAGCAGGGCCTGCTCGACGCACGTGGTCTGGCGCCCGGCCAGCTCGAGCACCCGCCGGCGAATCCCGTCCAGCGTCTGGCGGGGGGTGAACCCGTTGATCCCGCGCTTCTCCACCCCCGCCTCGATCTGATCCTTGAGCCCGGCGACCCGGACCATGAAGAACTCGTCGAGGTTGGAGGCGTAGATGGCCGCGAACTTGACCCGCTCGAGCAGGGGCAGCGACGCGTCCTCGGCCAGCTCGAGCACCCGCTCGTTGAACTCGAGCCAGGAGAGCTCGCGGTTGATGTAGTTGCCCGGATCGTCGAGGTCCTCCGAGCGGGGCGCGGCCTCCGCCGCGGTCGTCTCAGCCATCAGAGGATTCAATCATGCGCGCGCCCCCGAGCGGCTAGGCTCCTCCCGGATGCCCCGTCAACTCTGGCTGCTGCGCCACGGCGACGCCGAGCCGGCCGGCGCGGGACCCGACGCCGACCGGGAGCTCACCGACAAGGGCCGCCGCCAGTCGGTCGCCGCCGGCCGGGCCCTCGTCCGTCTCGGCGTCGAGTTCGAGGCCGTCTACGCGAGCCCCCGCACCCGGGCCCGGGACACGGCCGGGCTCGCCGCGGCCGAGCTCGGGGTCTCGCCCCGCGTCCACCAGCCCCTCCACGGCGGCTTCACCTCCGAGGACGCCGACGAGCTCGTGTCCGGCGCCGGACCGGACGCCCGGATCCTCCTCGTCGGCCACGAGCCCGACTTCTCCCAGCTCGTGTGGAACCTCACCGGCGGACGGATCGATCTCAAGAAGGGCGGGCTCGCCGTGATCCGGCTCCCGGACGCCGAGCTGCTCGTGCTGCTACGCCCGCGCGAGCTCGAGCTTCTGGCCGGCATCGGCTAGCCGGGCCGGCTCTCCGACCGCCGGGGCCGGACCCGAGGCGCCTCCGGCCGCCTCACGCGGATCGGCCGGCTCGGCGGCGAAGCGGTAGCCGATGCCGAAGTGGGTGTGGATGTAGCGCCAGCCCGGCGACGCCCGTTCGAGCTTCTGGCGCACCTTGCGCACGAATACGTCGACCGACCGGTCGCCTCGAACCATCGAGTAGCCCCAGAGGCGCCGGTAGATGAACTCGCGCTCGAGCACCCGCCCGTCGGAGGTGGCGAGCAGCTCGATCAGCTCGAACTCCCGGCGCGTCAGGTCGAGCCCGTGCCCGGCGACGAACGCCTGGTAGCGGTCGCGGCGGATCTCGACCTCTCCGGCCTGGATCGGCTGGTGGTGGCGGGGCGCCTCCATCCGTCGGCGGCGGCGCACGACGGCTTCGAGGCGAGCGATCAGCTCCTCGGGGTGGCAGGGCTTCGCGAGCCAGTCGTCGGCGCCCAGGCGCAGCCCGCGCACCCGCTGGGCGACGGTCGATGAGCCGGTGCAGACCACGACCCCGAGGTCCGGGAGCGCCTGGCAGAGGCGGGCCAGCCAGTCCCAGCCGTGCGGCCCGAGGACGGCGAGGTCGACGACCACGGCGTTCAGCCGCAGCGGGGCCAGCGACTCCGGCGATGCCGTCGAGGCGAGGATCCGCTGCTCCCAGCCGGCCCGCTCGAGGCGCTTCCCGAGGACGGCGAGGAACCCCGAATCCCGATCGAGAATCGCGATGCGCAGGCCCGGCGGCGGAGCCGTGGACCCGAACCCGGCGACCCCCTCGCTGGCGGAAGAGCGTTCCGTCATCTCCGCGTAAGTCTAACCGCGAAGCCGACGCGCCGGGGCCCGCCGAGCCCGCGTCACGGGATCTTCACAGGACGGGCGCCGGGTCCGGCCGTGAGCCGGGGGGCGGGGCCCCGCCGGGGCCTATCCGCGGTGCGAGGAGTCCGAGAACTCGCGGAAGAGACCCGTGACCACGAACGCCGTCTGCTCGCCGATGTCGACCGCGTTGTCGCCGATTCGCTCGATGCACCGGGCGATCAGGATGATCGTCATCGCCCACTCCCTGATGTCGGCGTGGTCGCCGATCTCGATCGCCCGGCGAAAGATGTCGCGCTGGATGGCGTTGATCTCCCGGTCCCGGCGGACCAGATCCTCGGCCAGCTCGACGTCGCGCCCGGCGAAGGCGGTCTTGGCCTGGAGCACCTCGGACCGGGCGAGCGCTCCCATGCGCAGGACGAGCTCGTGGACGTTCGCCTCGGTCGGCGGCTCGTGGCCGGTCAGGGGGATCAGCTTGCAGACGTTCACGCACTGGTCGCCCATGCGCTCGATGTGCTTGATCACGTGGAGCAGGGCCGCGACCAGGCGCAGGTCGCCGGCCACCGGGGCCTGACGGGCGAGCAGCGAGAGGATGCCCTGGTGGACCTCCAGATAGCGCCCGTCGATCCGGTCGTCGTCGACGATCACCAACGCCGCCAGCTCGACGTCCTGGTGGCGGAGGGCCTCGATCGTCCGGTCGATCTGCTCGACGAGCAGGTCGATGCCCGAGAGGGTCTGCTCCTCGAGCTGGTGGAGCTCCGCCTGGAAATGCGGACGCCCGGCCCCGGGCCGGCTATCCAAACTTGCCGGTGACATATTCCTCGGTTCGGGAGTCCTCGGGATTGGTGAAGATCGTCTGGGTCGGCCCGACCTCGACCAGCTCACCCGAGAGCATGAAGGCGGTCCGGTCGGCCACCCGCGCCGCCTGCTGCATGTTGTGGGTGACGATCACGATCGTCACGCTCTGCTTGAGCTCGTCGATCAGATCCTCGATCTTGAGGGTCGCGATCGGATCGAGCGCAGAGCACGGCTCGTCCATCAGGAGGACCTGGGGCTGGACGGCCAGCGAGCGGGCGATGCACAGCCGCTGCTGCTGACCCCCCGAGAGACCGACCCCGGGCTCGCCGATCCGGTCCTTGACCTCATCCCAGAGCCCCGCGCTCCGGAGGGCCGACTCGACCCGCCCGCGGAGGTCGCCGCGCCCGGTCCCGGCCAGCCGGAGCCCGGCGGCCACGTTGTCGAAGATCGACATGGTCGGGAACGGGTTCGGCTTCTGGAAGATCATCCCGATCGCCCGGCGCACGGCGACCACGTCGACCGACGGGTCGTAGATGTCCTGCTCGTCGAGCAGGACCCGCCCCTCGGCGTGGGCCCCGGGGATCTCCTCGTGCATGCGGTTGATGCACCGCAGGAGCGTCGACTTCCCGCAGCCCGAGGGTCCGATGATCGCCGTCACCTGGCTGGCGTGGAACTCGAGGTCGACGCCGCGGACCTGCTCGGCCTTGCCGTAGAAGGCCCGGAGCTCCTCGAGGCGGACGGCGTGGGACCGGGGGGCGTCTCCGCTCGCCTTGGCCGGCTCGCTCACCGTGGCCATCCGGGTCTCCCGGGTCGCGGCGCGCCCGGCGAGCGTCCGGCCGGGGGCGGCGTCGTCGGTTCGCCGACTCGAGGCATCGGGGGTCATGCTAGGCGGCTCCTTCGCGAGGCCAGGCGGGCGATGAGGTTGAGCACGAGGATCATTAGCACCAACGCCAGGGCGGCGCCCCAAGCTCGATCGATGACGGCGGTCGTCGGGGAGATGATGTCGTTGTAGATCTGGAGCGGCAGCGCGTTGAGCTGCGAGCCGAGGCCGAAGCTCGTCCGGTTCGCCCCCCCGACGGTGAACAGGAGGGGCGCGGTCTCACCGGCCGCCCGGGCCACGGCGAGGAGCACGCCGGTGACGATCCCGGGAAGGGCCGTCGGCAGCACGATCCGGAAGATCACCCGCCAGCGGGGGGCGCCCAGGGCCAGGGCCGCCTCGCGCAGCGAGTTCGGCACGAGCACGAGGATCACCTCGGCCGAGCGGATCACCACCGGCAGCATCAGCAGCGACAGGGCGAGCCCCCCCTTGTACCCGGCGAGGCCGCGACCGAGGAGGTCGGTGATCACGAGCGTGATGTAGATGAACAGGCCGAAGACGATCGACGGAACCCCGGTCAGCACGTCGACGAAGAAGCGCACGACGTTGGCGAAGGCGCTGGCCCGGCCGAACTCCACGAGCCAGATGGCGACGCCGACGCCGATCGGGATCGCGATCGCCGAGGCGAGGGCGACCATCTCGATCGTGCCGAGGATGGCGCTCTTGATCCCGCCGATCGAGACGTTCCTGAAGAAGCTCGCCCCGGTCGGGTCGGTGGTGAAGAAGCTCCAGCTCCAGGAGCCGAGCCCCTTCTCGAGCAGGTAGTACACGATCAGGACGAGTGGGATCAGGGCGAGCACGGTCAGACCGGTGATG
>JAXDHK010000308.1:0-3534 GCA_034664545.1 Solirubrobacteraceae bacterium | reverse complement strand
GGCGAGGCCACGACATCGTGGTGGTGGCGCGGCCGGATGCGCGTGAGCTCGCGGCGTCGCGCGGGCTGGCGGGAATCTCCGAGGCCGTCGGCGAGCTGCTCGCGAAGGCGGGCATGGGATCGGGCGTTGGCTCGCGATGAGGCCGTGGCGTTGGCTCGTGCTCGGCCCCATCGCCTTCTACCGGCGGATGATCTCGCCGGGGCTGCCGCGCCACTGCTAGTACGAGCCGACGTGCTCGCGGTATGCGGCCGAGGCCCTCCGGGAGTTCGGCGTGCCCCGGGGCCTCGTCCTCGGCGGGTGGCGGCTCCTGCGGTGTAACCCGTGGAGCCACGGGGGCTTTGACCCGGTCTCGGCCCAAGGAGTCTTCCGGCGGTCGGCGGCTGATCTCGGACGTTCGGGAAGGCGCAGTACGAGCTGATGGCCCCCTTCGTCTCGGCCAACGTCATCCAGGACGCCTTCTCGCCGCTGATCAGCGTGTTCAAGGCGATCATGGTGTTCCTGCACGACAACGTGACCGGGGGAAGCTGGGGTCTCGCCATCATCGGCCTGACCATCGTCGTGCGGGCGGCGCTGGTGCCGCTGACCGTGAAGCAGTTCTCGTCGATGGCCAAGCTCCAGGCCCTCGGCCCGGACATCAAGGCTCTCCAGGCGCGCCACAAGGACGACAAGCAACGCCTGAACGAGGAGATGATGAAGTTCTACAAGGAGAACCAGGTCAACCCGTTCGGTTCCTGTCTCCCGCTCGTCCTCCAGCTCCCGGTCTTCCTGTCGCTGTTCTACATGCTGCGCAGCGACCTCAAGGTGCAGATCTGCGGGCCGGCCCTGCACGCGCACCACATCGTCTCGAGCGCGATGATCCAGAAGGCGAGCTGCGAGTCGGTCGCGCCCGGATCCGGGAAGTTCCTCTTCATCCCGGACGTGACGGCATCGGCGAAGGGCGGGGTCCTGATCATCCTGATCGTCCTCTACATCGGGTCCCAGCTGATCTCGAGCCTGATGACCACCGCCACGGTCGACCGCAACCAGCGCCTGATCGCGCTGGGCCTGCCGTTCGTCTTCACGATCTTCATCATCTCCTTCCCGGCCGGGCTGATCCTCTACTGGATCACGACGAACCTGTGGACGGTGGGACAGCAGTACGTGGTGCGCACGTACTTCCCGCCGGCGAATCTCGCCGGAGCAGGCGCGAGTGCGGGCACGCTCGGCCTGGCGAGCCTGTTCTCGCGGGGAGAGCCGAAGGAACCCAAGGCGGACGCCGGCGGGGCCGGGCCGCGGCCGCGGGGCGTCGCGGCGGCAGCGGCGGCGGCGCGGGCGGGGAAGGGCGGGGCGACGGCGCCAGCGGCAACCAAGGCGCTTCCGGGGAAGAAGACCGGCGCGGGGAGGAGTGCGTCGGCCGCGAAGGGCGCGCCGGCTGAGAAGACCGCGGCCGGGACGAAGACCCCACCGGGGGTGAAGAAGACCCCACCGGGCGGGAAGAATGCGGCCAGGGCGAAGAACGTTCCGGCCGGGAAGAGCGGGACGGCGGCGGCGAAGGCTCCGGCGGGCACCTCGCGCCGGGACCGGGATGCAGGGTCCGCGGCCAACGGACGTGGAGCCGGCGCCGACGACGTGGAAGCCACGGGGACCGGACGTGGCGCAAAGGCGGGCTCGACGTCCCCGCGGCCCCGGGGCGCGGCACCACCACCACCGCCACGTAAGAAGAAGAAGCGGTCGGGACGGAGACGCTGATGGCCACAAACGCCGACGTGGTCCGCGAGGACGACCTCTCACCCGCCGAGGAGCTCCGGGATCTGCTGGAGACCCTCGTCGAGGCGATGGGGCTCGACGCCGAGGTCGAGATCTCGGAGACGCGGGAGATCCTGACCGGGTCGGTCGAGGGTGAGGATCTCGGACGCTTCATTGGACGACACGGCCAGACCATCGAGGCGGTCCAGCACCTGGCGCAGCGGATCGTTCTGCGCGGGGGCAGCGGCCCGCGGGTGATCGTCGACGCCGCCGGCTACCGAAAGCGGCGGGAGGCCGCCCTTCGAGCCCAGGCGGAGGACGCGGCCGGCGAGGCGGAGCGGACCGGGGACCCGGTCGAGCTCGAGCCGATGTCGGCGGCCGAGCGAAGGTTCGTCCACGAGTACCTGCGTGAGCGGGGCGGGGTCGAGACGCAGAGCGAGGGGGACGAGCCCGACCGCCGTCTCGTCGTGTCGCCAGCCGCCTGAGCCCCTCCGGGCCCGCTGCGACCCGCGGCACGTTTCACGTTTTTCATGACGGTGAAACAGGGTGGGCGCCGCGGTGGCTGCGACAATCGGGCCGTGTCGCCGTTGACCCCGCTCGAGAAAGGGATCGTCATCGGCGTGCTCATCGGCGAAGGGTCGTTTGGGGGCGACGGGAAACAGCCGCAGATCACGCTGCGCATGCACGTGCGTCACGAGGCCCTGTTCCGGTGGCTGATGGACCGATTCCCCCGGACGAAGCTCTATGGCCCGTACGGGCACGACGGCCGAAGCTACTACCAGTGGATGGCGCGGGGAGCGGCGCTGGTCGAGGACGTACTGCCGGTGCTGGACGAGGCGGTGACCGCGGATCTCGATGGTCACGCCGCCACCCGGTTGGCGGCCATGCGCGAGCGCTATGCCGACTTCATCGCCCGGGCCGAGGCCCGCCGATGAGCCTCGGGAGGGGGGTCGACGAGCGCCTCGGGGAGATCTGTGCCCGCTACGGCCTGACCGATGCGCAGGGCGGGCAGCTGCGCTGTCTGCTCGAGGTGATGGCGAGCGATCCGTACGCCCCGACCCGGGTGACGGCCGCCCTCGAAGCGGTCGACGTGCACGTCGCCGACTCGCTGGCCGCGCTCGAGCTGCCGGTGGTTCGGGCGGCGACCACGATCGCTGACATCGGCTCGGGACCCGGCTTTCCCGGCTTGGCCCTGGCGGTCGGTCTTCCTGCTTGCGAAGTCGCGCTGGTCGAGAGCTCGACGCGGAAGTCGGCCTTCATCGAGCGGGCGCGCTCGGCCGGGGGCGTGGGGAACGCGCGGGTTGTGACGGCGCGGGCGGAGGCCTGGAGCGATGGCCTCGGGCAGAGCGACATCGTCACGGCGCGGGCGGTGGCTCCACTCCCGGTCCTGTGCGAGTACGCGGCACCGTTGCTGGCGCTGGGAGGCGCCTTGGTCGCGTGGCGGGGCGGGCGGGAGCCGGACCAGGAGAAGGCGGCGACGCGGGCGGCGGCCGAGCTCGGGCTGGAAGCGGGGGATCGGGTCCGAAGCGAACCCTATGCTGGGAGCCTGGAACGACACCTCCATGTCTACGTGAAAGTCATGCCCACCCCACCGCGCTATCCCCGGCGTCCCGGAATCGCCAGCAAGCGACCGCTTGGAGGCTCGACTTGAGAGTGAGACTGTTCGGGGCCAAACGGTTCCCCCGCCGGCGGGGGGTCGACGGTCCGCCGCCGGTTGAGGTCGGTGAGGCCGAGGCGCCTGACCCGGAGGACCCTGCCGACGCGCCGGAATGGGACGCGCCCGCGGCGCACGCTGCCGACTCGCCGCGG
>JAXDHK010000307.1:0-9672 GCA_034664545.1 Solirubrobacteraceae bacterium | reverse complement strand
CCGTCGGCCCGGGGACCCAGGAGCGGGAGATCCGGGCGTGCGCGGTTCACGCGTGCGAGCTCCTCGCCCGGCGGGTGGGCGTGGCGCCGCGGGTGCTGGACGGCTGGCTCTGGAACCGGGGGCAGGCGCCGGCCTACAAGGCGCGCCCGCGGCATCGGTGCCGTTGCGTCTGGTACTGACCCGGGTCCGGCGACCGGCACGCGGGGCGGGTCAGCCGCCCGACGGGGGCGGCCGCCAGACGGGGCCGACCACCAGACGGGGTCAGCTACCCGACGGGGTCAGCCACCGGCGGGGTCAGCCCCCGGCGGGGTTGCGGCCCTTGACCGGGCGGAGCGGGCGGACCTCGGCGGGGGTGCGGCGCTTGGCCGGGGCGGCCCCGCCCGAGAGCTCGGCGAGGGCCCGCTCGAGGGAGCCGATCCGGCTGGCCAGGCCCTTGAACGCGTCGGCGACCGGATCGGGCAGGTGGATCCAGTCGGCGTCGGGCCCCTCGGGCCGGCGTCCGTCGACCCGGACGGGGTGGCCGGGGTTGCCGACGACGGTGGAGTTGGGAGGGACGTCGTGGACGATCACGCTGTTGGCGCCGACCTTGGCCCCGTGGCCGACGGTGATCGGGCCGAGGAGCTTGGCGCCCGAGCCGATCGTGACGTTGTCCTCGACGGTCGGGTGGCGCTTGCCGCAGGAGAAGCCGGTCCCCCCGAGGGTGACCCCCTGATAGAGGGTGACGTTGGCGCCGACCTCGGCGGTCTCGCCGATCACGACGCCGGCGCCGTGATCGATGAAGATCCCCTCACCGAGGCGGGCGGCCGGGTGGATCTCGATGCCGGTCGCGGCCCGGGAGAGCATGGCGATCGTCCGGGGGACGACCGGGATGCCGGCCCCGTGGAGGCCGTGGGCGACGCGGTGGGCGAGGACGGCCTGGATGCCCGGCCAGGTGGCGAGCAGCTCGACCTGGCCGACCCCGCGGGCGGCGGGGTCGCGGTCACGGGCCGCCGCCAGGTCGCGGCGGACCTCTCCGGCCACGCGGGTGAGGGTTCCGAGGCCGAGCATCTCGGGACAGCGTACCGGCGCCGGGGGGGCCGACTCGGCGTCTCGCGACCCGGGCGCTGACGCCGGTGGGCCGACTCGGCCTCTCGCGACCCGCGCGCTGGCGCCGATGGGCCGACTCGGCCTTTCGGGACCGGCGTGCGGGCGGCGATGGGCGAGCTCGGCCTCGGTGACCGGGGCGCTAACGCCGATGGGCCAGCTCGGCCTCGGTCGGGGCGAAGAACGGGGTCGAGACGTAGCGCTCGCCGGAGTCGGCGAGGATGGTGACGATGCGCTTGCCCCGGGAGGCGGGCCGGCGGGCGACGTCGAGGGCGGCCCAGAGGGCGGCGCCGGCCGAGATCCCGACCAGGAGCCCCTCGACCCGGGCGGCCTGGCGGGCGGTGTCGAGGGCGTCCTCGTCGGCGACGGTGATCACCTCGTCGATCAGCTCGCGACCGAGCACCGGGGGGATGAACCCGGCGCCGATGCCCTGGATCTTGTGGGGTCCGGCCGTCCCGCCGCTGAGGACGGGTGAGGAGGCGGGCTCGACGGCGACGATCCGGCACTTGGGCTTGGCCCGGCGGAGGGCCTGACCGACCCCGGTGATCGTCCCCCCGGTGCCGACCCCGGCCACGAGGATGTCGGCGGCTCCGCCGAGAGCCTCGATGATCTCGGGGCCGGTGGTCAGGCGGTGGGCCTGGGGGTTGGCGGGATTGGAGAACTGGTCGGGTAGGTAGTAGTCGGGCTGGGCGGCGAGGGCCCGGGCGGCCTCGACCGCCTCGCTCATCCCGCCGAGCGACTCGATCGTCTCGACCCGGGCGCCGTAGAGGCGGAGCAGGCCGGCCCGCTCGCGGCTCATGCCCTGGGGAAGGGTGAGGATGAGGTCATAGCCCTTGGCCGCGCAGACGAAGGCGAGGGCGATTCCGGTGTTGCCGCTCGTGGCCTCGACGATGGTCGTCCGGCCGGGCTCGATCCGCCCGCCGCGCTCGGCGGTCTCGATCATGGCGACCCCGATGCGGTCCTTGACGCTGCCCCCGGGGTTGAACGACTCGAGCTTGGCGTAGAGCCTGACTCCATGCTCGGGGTCGAGCATCCGGGTGAGCTGGACCATCGGCGTCCGACCGACATGCTCCGCAATGTTGATCGGAATTCGGGCCATATGCCCAATGTAATGGAGAACGCGGCGGCAAGCCGCCCGGGATGCCGTTCGGACGAGACGCCGGATCCCCCGGTCGCGCATCAGCGTCCCCGACCGGCCGGCCCTCAGGACCAGAGTCGCGTCCCCGACCGGCGGGCCCTCAGGGCCGGGAGTCGCGGCCGGAGACCGGCGGGGCTTCGAGGTTCGGCCGGCGGGCCCGGCCGAGGCGTTCGGGGCCGGACGACCGCCGGACCCGGGCTCCGCCCATGATCGAGACGAGCCGGATGTGGAGCACCGGGCCGCCGGGGTCGGCGGGCGGGGTGCCGAGGTCGACGTCGTGTCCGCCCATCAGGGCGAGCTTCGAGATCTCGACGTTCAACGAGGCCGGCAGCCTGAGGTCGGCGCCGCCCATCAGCGAGAACACGGTCAGCTCGACCCGGTCGGCCGCCAGCTCGACCTCGGTGAGGTCGATGTCGCTCCCGCCCATGACGTCGATCACCCGGCAGCGAGGCGCCAGGCGCCAGCGGCCCGTCCGGTCGTTGGCGCCCATCACCGAGACGATCCACCGACTGCCCCCGGGTCCGGGCCGGACGGAGACGCGACCGGCGGCGGCCGGGGCGGGCAGGCCGGCGGGGAGGTCGGCGACGAGCAGGTCGAGCTCCGCCCGGGTCCGGGCGCGGTAGGCGGTCCCGACGCGCTCCTCGAGCTCGTCGACCGAGATCCGCCCCTCCTCCATCCCGCCGCGGAGCCGGGCGGCCGTGGCCTCGCGATCGGCGTCGGACGCGCGGACCGGGTCGGTCACGACAGGCCTGCCCGGCCTCGTCGGGGTGCCATGGATAGTCCCAGCCGGTGGCGGCGGCACGGTCGGCCCATCAGGTCAGTCCTGTCCGGCCTCGTAGCGCTGGGCCCAGAGGTCGAGGTCGGCCGACGGGCCGGGGACCTTGATCTCGACGCCCTCCTCGAGGGCCAGGGCGGCGACCTCGGCGGCGCCGTGGAGCATCCCGGCCTCGATCGCCTTGGTCAGGGCGGTGGTGATGGCCATGCGGTCCTTGCCGCTGACCTCGCCCTCCATCCGATCCCAGAGCTCGGCGGTGACGGGGGCCATCAGGTGGATGACCCCCATCAGGAAGTCACCACCTCCCAGGCCTGGCTCAAGGTCTCCGGTGTCTCGCATCTCTTCTCCTGGCCTTCGTTCGCGGCGGTCGTCGGCCTAGGGTACGGCCAAGGGCTCAGATGTAGTACATCGCCGTGCCGGTCTCCCGGGTCTCCCGCTCGACGATGTCGGCGATCGTCGTGTCGGCGAGCACCTGACGGGCGGCCCGGGCGGCGTCGGCGAAGACGCCCTCGGATCCGTCGCCGAGGCCGCCGTCGAGCAGCTCGACGACCTCGAGCACCGTGACCGTCGTCGGGTCCCGGGCGAAGCTGTAGCCGCCCTTGACCCCCCGCTGAGAGCGGAGGATGCCGGCCCGGCGGAGGACCGCGAAGAGCTGCTCGAGGAACTGGACGGGGATCTCCCGGCGTCGGGCGAGCTCCCCGAGGGAGACCGGGGCCGCCGTCCCGCACCGGCTGAGCTCGGTCAGGGCGGCGACCGCGTACGGGGACTTGCTGGTGATCGAGATCACCTGCTGATCGTATCCCCACCGCAGGCCGGAGCCTCGGCGCCTAGAGCCAGCCCTTCTCGGTCGCGGTCAGGACCGCCTGGGCCCGATCGACGGCCCCGAGCTTCCCGTAGACGTTGTGAAGATGGGTGCGGACGGTGCTGGTCGAGAGCTGGAGCTCGTGGGCGATCTGCTTGTAGACCTTGCCCTCGGCCAGGCGCCGCAGGACGTCCATCTCGCGGTTGGACAGGGGGCACGGCTCGATCGCCCGCCGCCGGGTCCCGGCGCCCTCGTTGGGCAGGTCGAACATCACCCGGCGGAGCTGACGCGGGCCGATCCCGAGCGTCCGCGACGCCTTGAGGAGCTCGGCCGGGGAGACCGCCCCGTCGAGCGCGTAGTGGGCGAGCATGTCGGCGATCCGGACGAGGGCCGCCTCGCCGGTCGCGTCGTCGGCGTGGTGGCGCTCGATCGCCGAGGCGATCGCCTTGGGGAGTCCCCAGCGCCGGGCGAGCACTCCGCCGACCAGGGCGTGGTCGACGCCCAGCTCCCGGCGCTCGGCCCGGATCCGCTCCTCGGGGGTCCGGGCCTCGCGGAGGACCTGGCCCGGATAGCCGGAGTAGGCGTGCATGAGGACGAGCTTGCCGATGTCGTGGAGCAGGGCGGTCACCATCAGGCGCTCGCGCGGCTCGTAGCCGATCTCGGTGGCCAGGCGGTCGGCCGCCGCCCGGGTGGCCAGGCCGTGGAGGCGGACGCGCTCGGGCGCGCCCTCCCAGACCGCGGTCCGTTCGAAGAAATCGAAGGTCCGCGCCCGCCGGGCCAGCTCGGACACGGCCTCGGGGGTGAGGACGTTGACGGCGTCGACGATGCTCTCGACGCTCGCCCGCCGCTTCGGGGCCATGTTGTTGGCGACCCGGAGGACGGCCACGACCAGGGCGATGTCCGACTCCACCGCGGCCACGACCTCGGCGACCTTGATGCGCTCGCCGGTCACGACGCTGAGCAGGCGGTTGCGCGACTCGGCGAGGACCGGAAACTCCTCGAGCGCCTCGAAGGCGGCGGTCAGGCGGCGGCCGTGCCCCTCGCCGGGTCGTTCCGAGCCGAGCACCCGGGGGGCCGAGGTCATCTCGCTGGCGCTCCGTAAGGCTCGTGTTCCTGGCATTGCTGGGTCTCTCTCTCGTTCCTTGCGAGGCACGGACACCTACCCGCACCGGACAGGCGGCGGAGTTCTGGCTTAGGTATCGGCACGGAGACCGCTGGAACTTGAGGGGCGGGCCCGGGCTCGCTCAGGACGCGTCCTCGACGCCGGCCGGACGGACGAGCTCGGGCGCGAGGACCCGGTCGATCCGACGGAGAACCTCGTCTCGACCGAGTAGGACGACCGTCTCGAAGATGCCCGGGGAGACCGGCCGGCCGGCCAAAGCGACGCGCAGGGGCTGGAAGACGTCCTTGGGCTTGACTCCCCGGCGGCCGACCACCGCCCGGAGGGCCGACTCGACCCCGGGGAGGTCGAACGACTCGATCGGGTCGAGCTCGGCTCGAACCTCGGCGAGGACGGCCCGGCCGTCCGGCCCGAGCCAGCGCTCCCGGGCCTCCGGGTCGTCGGCCGGGCCGTCGAAGATGAAGCCGGCGAGCGGCCAGAAGTCCGCGAGCGTCTGGAGCTTGTCCCGGCTGATCTCGACCGCCCCGGACAGTCCCGACCGGCCGGTGTACTCCTCGAGGCGGCGGGTCAGCTCGGGGACGCCGAGTCCTCGCAGGTAGCGCCCGTTCATCCATCGGAGCTTCTGTTCGTCGAACCGGGCCGGATTGCGCTGGACCCGGGCGATGTCGAACTCGGCGACGAGCTGGTCGGTGTCGAGCAGGGTCTCGTCGTTCTCGGAGCCCCAACCGAGCAGGGCGATGTAGTTGCGCACGGCCTCCGGGACGTAGCCGGCGTCGCGGAGCGCCTGGACCGAGGCCGCCCCGTGGCGCTTGGAGAGCTTCTTCCCGTCGGGTCCGTGGAGGAGCGGGAGGTGGGCGTATCGGGGCGGGGTCGCCCCGAGGGCTGCGAAGACGAGGAGCTGCTTGGCGGTGTTGGTCAGGTGGTCGTTCCCCCGGACCACGTGGGTGATCCCGGAGTCGAGGTCGTCGACGGCGACCGCCAGGTTGTAGACCGGCGTCCCGTCGGCCCGGGCGATGACGAGGTCGTCGAGCGAGGCGTTCGGCGAGGAGACCTCGCCGAGGACGAGGTCGTCGACCACGGTCGCGCCCGCGTCGGGCACCCGAAGGCGGACCGCCCCCTCGGCCTGGTCCTCGCCCCGGAAGCCCCGGTCGTCGCCGTGGCGGCGCTTGTACTCCCGGACGTCGTCGACCGTCGCCGCCGACCGGTAGGCGTGGCCGGAGGCCAGGAGCTCCGCGACGACGGCCCGGTGGCGGTCGGCCCGCTCGGACTGGAGGGTCGGCCCCTCGTCCCAGTCGAGCTCCAGCCAGGCCAGGGCGTCGAGGATCTGGGCGACGTTCTCCGGGGTCGACCGCTCCCGGTCGGTATCTTCGATCCGCAGCACGAGGCGCCCGCCGCCGCCCCGGGCCATCAGCCAGTTGAACAGCGCCGTGCGGGCCCCGCCGATGTGGAGGGCCCCGGTCGGGGAAGGAGCGAAGCGGAGCCGCATGAGCGCGCCGGATGGTAGTCGCCCCCTGATCGGAGCCCACGTCTCGACCGCCGGGGGCCTCTGGAAGGCGGTCGACCGGGGGGTCGAGCTCGGGGCCGAGGCGATCCAGGTCTTCAACCAGTCGCCCCGGGCCTGGCGGCCGACCGCCTACGGCGAGGACGACTTCGCGCGCTTTCGGGAGGCGCTCGGCGAGAGCCGGGTCGAGGCGGTGATGATCCACGCCGTCTACCTGCTCAACTGCGCCTCCGAGGACGCCGAGCTCGCCGCCAAGTCCCAGGCCGCGCTGATCCACGCCCTCCGGATCGGCGACGCGATCGGGGCCCACGCCGTCGTCCTCCATCCGGGCTCGGCCAAGCTCGGGTCCGTGCCCGAGGCAATCGACCGGGCCGGCCGGATCTTCGCCGCCGCCCTCGCCGAGACCGACCGGTGCCCGCTTCACCTCGAGAACACGGCCGGCACCGGGGGAACCCTCGGCCGGACGTTCGCCGAGCTGGCGGCCCTGCTCGAGGCCGGGGGCGGGGACGACCGGCTCGGCGTCTGCCTGGACTCATGCCATCTGCTCGCCTCGGGCTACGACATCCGCACCCCCGAGCAGCTCGAGGCCGTGGTCGGGGACTTCGACCGGGCCGTCGGTCTCGGCCGGCTCGGCTCGCTCCACCTCAACGACTCCCAGACCCCCCTCGGATCCAACCGGGACCGCCACGCCAACGTCGGGGAGGGCGAGCTCGGCCTCGACGGGTGCCGGGCCTTCGTCCGGGCGCCGGGCTTCGCCGGACTCCCATGCGTGCTCGAGACCCCCGGGGCGAACCGGTCGGGCCCGACGGCCGAGGAGGTCGCCCTGACGATCTCCCTGCGCGACGGCGCCTGACCCCCACCGGGCGGGCGGGTCAGTCGGGGGCGACCAACGGCCCCCAGACCGGCCGGGCCATCCGGTCGTCGTCGGTCCGCGGGGGGTCGTCGTGGGCCTCGAGGAAGGCCCGGATGCTCTCGTTGTAGCGCTGGAATCCGACGTGCTCCTTGACCCGCTGCATGTCGGCGTAGTGGGTGCGGACCGGGTCGAGGTCGCGGAGGTAGACGAGCGCGCGCTCGATGTAGCCCGACTCGCCGAGCCACCCGGTCAGGCAGGCCGGAGAGGAGTCGACGTCGACGAGGACCATGAACATCCGGTCGTCGAACCCGGTCTGGAGCCCGGTGGCGGCGTCGACCGGGTAGAGGAGGAGGGTCGCGCCGGCCTCCTCGTGGAGGCGGATGAACTCCCGGAGGAGATTGCGCTGGAGCGGCTCCTCGAGCCGTGACCACCGGATGAAGCGCAGGCGCTCGACCCTGATCCCCCCCGCCCGGGCCCGGTCGAGCTGGCCCTCGAGGTAGGACTGCATTCGGGCGTTCCCGAACCACCGCTCGAGATCGGTCCGGTCGACCGCGTGGATGGAGCTGGTCGCCGTCTGGGTCATGGTCAAGAGCAGCTCGAGCACCTCCTCCTGGTTGGAGACGCTGAAGATTCCCCCGCGGATGGCCGCGAGCCGGCGCTGGTGGTGCTCCTCGGCCCGGCGGTAGAGGACCGGGGCGAGCGGGCTGAGCTCGGGGTTCCCGGCCAGGGCCGCCGCGGCCCCGGCCGGGGCGCCGGCCTCGGCCGCCCGGAGGCGGTCCTCCTGGTCGAGGGCGAGGAACCGACGGGCGCACTCGAGCAGCAGCCGGGGCTCCTGGCGGCGGCCGAAGTCGCTGGCCGCGTTGACCAGATGTCCGGCCGCCCGGTGGTAGCGGGTGGTCAGGGACTGGACGTCCCCGTCGGCGTCCTCCCAGCGCATCAGCTCGCGGATGGCCCGAAAGTCGCGCCCCGACGGAAGACGGTCGAGGTACTCGGGGATCAGGCGGTGGAGGGCGAAGTGGACCCGGGCGTCGGGGTCGAGCTCTCCGGCCGCGACCACCCGGTGGAGGCCCAAGAGCCGGGGCAGCGCCCCGACGAGCTCCTCCGGAGCCCGCCCGGCCCGGCGGATGACGAGGCGAAGCTCGGCGGCGAGGTCGGTGGTCGCCGAGCTCATCGCCCCAGCCTAGCGTCGGATCACCGTCGGGTGGGGGTCGGATCGCGTCGGATCACCGCCGGCCGGGCGGCGTAGCCGGGGCGGCCGGCCGGATCGATCCTGGCTTCATCAGTCCAACCCGAATGTCGATGGAGGTGTGAGATGAACACAGGCGCAGTGGCGAACACATGGGGCATCAGTGGACCCGACTTCCTCGACGCCTACGGGGCGCTCTGCGCGGTCGCGGCCGGGGTCGTCGCCTGGGAGTGGACGCAGGTCGTCGGCCGTCGGGTGCGCTCGAGGGAGCCGGTGCCCGACATCGACGCCTACCGGGTCGCGATGGTGGCCGGCGGTCCCGACCTCGCGGTCACGGCGGCGGCGGCCACCCTCTACCGGACCGGCGTGCTCGGCGCCGGGAAGCGACGGCGACTCGAGGTACGGGGTGGGCTTCCGGCCGGGGGCGACGCGATCGAGCGCGACGTCTTCGACGCCGTCCGGCGCCGCCCGGGGATCACCCGGGGCGAGCTCTGCCGGGATCTCCGGGACTCCGCTTCGGTCGGGTCGGTGACCGCCGAGCTCGAGCGGGTCGGCCTGCTCGCCGACCCGGCCCGGGTGGCGGTCCTCCGCCGGAGCGTCGGGGTCCTCGGGGGGCTGCTGATCGCCCTGGGCGTCGTCCGAATCGTCGCCGGGGCGCTCGCGAATCGACCGGTGGCCTTCCTCGTCATCATTGTCCTCGCGGTGAGCTTCGCCACCAGTCGGCTCCTCCGGCATACGCCCTACGCGACGGCCGCCGGCCGAGACCTCCTCCGACGCCTGCGCGAGAACCGGCGGGGGCGGGCTCACGCGGCCGAGAGCGCGATGAACATGGCTCTGTTCGGGGCCGGCGCGATCTGGCTGGCCGACCCGGGGACGGCTTCGGCGATCGGGGTCCCGCGCTACGCGCAGGGCGGCTACGTGGGTGGGGGCGACGGTGGTGGCGCCGGCGGCGGGTGCGGCGGCGGCGGGTGCGGCGGCGGCGGGTGCGGCGGCGGCGGATGCGGAGGATGACCACCATGCCCTCCATCACCCAATCACTCGGACGGGGCGTCGGCTGGCGCCCGGAGATCGACGGGGCGATCGAGCGGGCCGAGGGCATCGGCTTCGTCGAGGTCGTCGCCGAGACCATCGACCCCCGCCGGCTCCCGGCCGGCCTCCGGGCCGCCCGGGAGCTCGGCCGGGCGATCGTCCCCCACGGGATCAGCCTGTCGCTC
>JAXDHK010000306.1:0-7769 GCA_034664545.1 Solirubrobacteraceae bacterium | reverse complement strand
GGTGGCGGCTTCTCGATGGAGGCGGGCAACCCCCTGCTCGACGACTACGTGCTCGAGGTGGCGGGCAAGGAGCGCCCGCGGGTCTGCTTCATGCCGTCGGCCAGCGGCGACGCCGATCACTACATCGTCCGGTTCTACCGGGCGTTCGACTCCGGACGGTGCGAGCCGTCCCACATCTCGCTTTTCCGCCGGGAGCACAACCCCCCGGACCTGCGCTCCCACCTCCTGGCCCAGGACGTGATCTACGTCGGCGGGGGGAGCGTGATCAGCCTCCTCGGGGTCTGGCAGGCCCACGGCATCGACGCCATCCTCCGGGAGGCGTGGGCGTCCGGGGTGGTCCTGTGCGGCGTCAGCGCCGGGTCGCTGTGCTGGTTTCGGGAGGCGGTCTCGGCCTTCCACGGCCCGCCGATCCGGGTCAGCGGCCTCGGGTTCCTCCCGTGGAGCAACACCGTCCACTACGACGGGGAGCGCGACCGGGACCGCGCGTATCGCGAGTTCCTCGTCGACGGGCTCTGCGCCGGCTACGCGGCCGAGGACGGGGCGGCGCTCCATTTCGTCGGGGAGCAGCTCTCCCGGGTGGTGAGCTCCCGCCCCAAGGCCCGGGCCTACCGGATGCGAACCGTCCGTGGCCGGGTGGTCAGGACCGCCCTGCGCACCGTCTATCTGGCCGGGGCCGCCGCGCCCCCGAGTCCGGCGCCCGCCGAGATCTCGCTCGACTCCGGACCCGCCCAGGTATCGCCACCCGCCGCGAGCCTGGCGACGGCGGCCGGCCCCTGATGCGGGAGGCCCGGACGTCGCGGATCCTCGCGATGGGGGGCGGCGGCTTCGGCACCGGCCCCCAGGACCATGCGCTCGACGCCTACGTCGCGGAGCTGGCCGGGAACGACCACCCGCGGATCTGCCTGCTCCCGACGGCGAGCGGCGACCCCCACGAGCAGATCAGCCGGTTCAACGTGACCTTCCGGCGCCTCGGGTGCCGGACCTCCCACCTATCCCTCTTCCGCCTCGGGGATCATCCGATCGCCGTCCGCCAGCACCTGCTCGACCAGGACGCGATCTACGTCGGCGGGGGCAGCCTGCTCAACCTGATCGCGATCTGGCGGGCCCACGGGCTCGACCGGATCCTCGACGAGGCCTGGCGCGGGGGGACGCTGCTCTGCGGCGTCAGCGCCGGGTCGATGTGCTGGTTCGAGGCCGGGATCACCCGGTCGCACGGAAAGCCCCGCCCGAGCTGGGGGCTCGGCTTCCTCCGGGGGAGCAACAGCGTCCACTACGACGCCGACCCCGACCGCCGGCCGAGCTTCCACGAGCACGTCCGCCGTCAGGCCATTCCCGGGGGCTTCGGGGTCGACGACGGGGCCGGCCTCCTCTTCGAGGGAACCGAGCTCGCCGAGGTGGTCACCGCCCGCCCCGACGCCGGCGCCTGCCGGGTCGAGGTCCGCGACGGCGCCCTGGTCGAGACCCGGCTCGAGGCCCGCCTGCTCGAGGCATCCGAGCACGATCCGGCCGGGCTTGATCCCGCGCTCGTCGAGCTGAAGGGGCTCCGCGCGGCGAGTCGTCCCCCGCTCGGGCTGCGCCGGTAGCCGGGGTCCGGCGTCCGGGTCTAGTCGCGCTCCCCGGGCTCGGACTCCGTGTCCTCGGCCGAGCAGCCGACGCCGACCTCGACCAGGGGCTGATCGCCCGGGTCGAAGGACGGCCGGTCACGCAGGGAGCGGATGTGGACGATGCCGACGGACACCGCGGCGACCAGCGCCGGACCGACGCTCAGGAGCGTCTCCTCGACCGGCATGCCCGCGATGTGGGCGAAGACCACGGTGACCATTCGTCGCCGCTCGCCGTCAGCCGACCGGGCCGGCCGGCGCGCCGGCCACCGGGGGGCGGGGCTCACCGGTGGTCGCCGGTCGCCGGACCCGCCGGCGCCGGCCGACGAGGCCGGCGAGGACGACGAAGCCGAGAGCCACCATCCCGAGCGGACCCCGGAGCCGCTCGATCGTGAGGCCCGCCTGACGCGAGGCTCCAGCCCAGCCGGCCTCGGCCGGGCTCGGCGGGGGCGTGGCCCATGCGGACTCGGGCGGCCCCGGGTCGCCGGCCGGCGTCGTCGCGGCCGCCGCCTCCCCGTGCTGGGCCGTGGCGCCGGCCACCCCGGCGAGGATCGCCGGGTTCGCCGGGGACGCCGCCGGATCGGCGTCCGCGCCCGGCGGCGGGCCGATCGCCGACTCCGGCCCCGACCCGTTGACGGTCGCCGCCCCGCCGCCGAGGAGGACCGCGAGGTTCCGGGCGAAGGAGTCGAGCAGCCGCTCGGAGGCACCGTGGATGACGCCGGCGTCGACCCCGGCCGCCTCGCCGGTCAGGGCCAGCTCCCCCGAGAGGTGGCCCTCGGTCAGCTCGCCCGCCTGGGCGAGGGTCAGCACGATCCGGGCCTCGGCCCCCCCGTCCCCGTCGGCCTCGGTCCCGGTGACGCTCAGGAGCACGCGCCGGTCGGCGGCCTCGTGGTCGACGATCGCCGCCTCGGCCCGGTAGGAGGCCGATGCCCCGTCGAGCCCCACCTCGAGCTCCAGCCCGAAGGCGTCGTCGCCCGTGCGCTCGAGCAGACGCGCCCCCGGGACGCACGGAGCCACCCGCTCGATGTCGAGGAGGGCGGCCCAGACGACGTCGATGGGTGCGCGCACGGAGAACGAGTTCTCGAGTTTCATACCGGCTTTCTTCGGACGACTGGGTCGCACCCATCATCGCATCGGCCGCCCTGCCCCCGCAAATCGCCGGCCGGCCCGACCCGCGGCGAACACCCGGGATCCCGCCCGCCGGTCGGTCCCTTGGCAGACTCAACCCGATGAGCCCTGCCCCCCCACGACCTCCGGCCGGCGCCGGCGCCTGATGGCCGACGAGCTCGCCGTCAACCCCGACGTCTCGATCCCGATGTCGGAGATCACCGTCCGGGCCAGCCGGTCCTCGGGACCCGGGGGCCAGCACGCCAACGTCACCGCCTCGCGAATCGAGGCCACCTTCGACGTCACCGCCTCCCGGTCGCTGACCGAGGCCCAGCGCCAGCGGGTCCTGGGCCGGTGTGGGCCCCTGGTCACCGCCGTTGCCCAGGACGCCCGCAGCCAGGCGCGTAACCGGGAGCTCGCCCTCAGCCGGCTCGCCGAGCGCCTCGCCCGGGCGCTCTCGGTCCCCCGCCCCCGCCGGGCGACCAAGCCGACCGCGGGGTCGCGCCGGCGCCGCCTCGAGGCCAAGCGCCAGGCCGCCGAGCGCAAGCGCGGCCGCCGGCCGCCCGGCCCCGGGCACGACGACTGACCGGACCCGCCGCCGGCCCGGTCGACGGGGCGGGCGTCGCCGCGCCGCCGGGCCTGCTTGTATCCGCCGTCCATGGACGAGGTCTACGAGCGGCGGACCCACGAGATCGAGGACGACCACTGGTGGTACCGGGGTCGCCGCCGGGTGATCGAGGTCGCGCTCCGGGGCCTCGGCCTCCCCCCTGGGATCGCCATCCTCGACGCCGGCTGCGGGAGCGGGCGGAACATGGTCGACCTCGCCGCCTTCGGGAGCGTCACCGGCCTCGAGCTCGCCGATGCGAGCGTCGCCCGGGCCCGAGGCCGCGGCGTCGGCGAGGTCGTCCAGGGCACCCTCGAGGACATGCCGTTCGAGAACGCCCGCTTCGACCTGGCGGTCAGCTTCGACGTGATCGAGCACCTCGACGACGACCGGAGGGCCCTCGGCGAGCTCCGGCGCGTCGTGCGTCCGGGCGGACTGCTCGTGGTCACCGTCCCGGCCTACCAGTGGCTGTGGAGCGAGCACGACGTCGTCAACCACCACCGCCGCCGCTACACCCGGCGCACGCTCGAGGCCGCGGCGTCGGCCGCCGGGTGGGAGACCGTCTCGACCACCCACTTCAACGGGCTGCTCCTCCCGGCCGCCGTCGGCCACCGGGCGCTCCTGCGCGTCCGCCACCGGGGCGACCACGACGCCCCCCCGGTCTCCGACCTCGAGCGGACGTCGCCGCGCCTGAACCGCCTGCTCGAGCAGCCGCTCAATCTCGAGGCCCGCCTGATCGCCGCGGGCCGGCGCATCCCCTGCGGACTGTCGCTGATGGCGGTCTTCCGGTAGGCGACCGGGTCAGCCCGAGGCCGCGGCCTCGACCGGGGTGACCTGGTAGAGCAGCCCGCTCGGCGTCGCGACGTGGAGCTTCCCGGTCACGTCGGTCCCGTGGGCCTGGACCCAGCGGACGGCCGCCGAGCAGGCCGGGAGGACGTGGTAGGGCGGATGCGGGCAGCGTCCGCGCATGAGGACGTAGGACACCGCCCCGGCCCGGATCCGGGACCGGAGCTCCCCGAGCGTGACCAGGGGGCGGGCGTCGACGGTGGTCAGCAGGAGGATCGGCCGGGCGTCCCGGACGACCACCGGGGCCGCCAGGCTCGGGGCGCTGGCCGCGAACTCGTACCGGGCCCGGCCCTGGTGGGCGACGAGGTAGCGTGAGAGCCCGGCCACCACCGGGGCCTTGAGCTGGGGCGAGGCGGCCTGGACGCCGCTGTGGTCGCGGATCAGGCGGACGTCCCGGGCGAGGGGGAAGCCGAGGACCGAGGCCACGACCCCGAGGGTGACGACCGACGGGTTCGACCACCACGGCGACCGGCCGTCGGGCCCGGCCGCTCGGCGCCGGCCGAGAAGGACGAGGCCGGCGGTGACGAGGCCGAGCACCACCCCCCCGGCCAGCCCGGTCCGGACGACCGTTCCCCGTCCGGTGACCGCCGCCGACTCGAGCAGGGCGAGGCCGAGTCCGCCGAGGAGGAGGCCGGCGAAGAGCGGCTCGCGGGCTCGGCGGGCCACGGCGTAGACCGAGACCCCGAGACCGGCGGCCACGGCCGGGGTGAACGCCTCGAGGTAGCGCGGATGGACCCGGCCGGCGAACGAGAAGAGGACGAGCCCGGTGAGGAGCCAGAGGCCCAGTCCGATCGCCGCCGCCCGGCCGATCGCCCCCCGGCGGTCGGCGCCCGGGGCAAGGCGCAGGAGGCGGCGCCCGGAGCCGGCGACGGCCATCGCCCCGAAGACGAGGGTCCCGAAGAGCACGGTCCCGATCAGCCCGCCGAAGTCGACCAGCGAGCGCCGGAACAGACGCAGGGGACCGGCCGGAGCGCTCGGCGGACGGGCCTTCGACTTGGCCTTGGCCTTGGCCTTCGACTTGGACTTGGTCGTCGCCTTGGCCTTGCCCGCCGGATGGGTCGTCGCCGTGGTCCCCGCCCCGGGGGCGGCCTTCGCGCTGGCCGCCAGCAGCGCCGGACCGGCTGGGCCGCCGGGGCCGGTGACCGCCGCCGCGGCATCGAAGCGCGACGGGTGCGGGGCCTTGGTCACCCGGTCCTTGCCGTTGTAGACGAACACCGCGTTCCAGACGCTCCCGTTGGTCGACCCGATCGGGTAGGGCCGGTCGTGGGGGGAGACGGCCGAGACGGCGACCAGCCAGCTGAGGGCCACGGCGGCGAAGACCCCGGTGACCACCCCGAGGCGGAGCCCCCGGGCGCTGATCGGCTCGCCCCGCCAGCAGATCCAGAGGAAGGCGACCAGGGCCGGGACGGGGACGAGCGCCTCGAAGAGCTTGACGTTGAAGTCGATCCCCAGAACCACGGCCGCGAGGATCAGCCACCGGGTCTGGCGGCGCTCGGCGTACCGGAGCAGGAGCCAGGCGCAGGCGATGAGCAGCGCCATCATCAGCGAGTCCATGGTGTCGCTCCGGGCGGTGACCACGGCCGCCGGGAGGACGGCCAGGGTCAGCGCGCCGGCCAGGGCCGCCGGCCGGCCGGCCAGCCGGCGGACGAGGTCGTAGAGGAGCGGCACGGCCAGGGTCCCCCCGATCGCCGAGGGCAGCTTGAGCACCGTCGAGTTGAAGCCGAGCAGCTTGACGGCGACGACCTGGAGCCAGAGGTCCAGCGGCGGCTTGTCGATCGACGCCCCGGCGGTCGGGTCGAACGCCCCGAAGAGGAAGTTGTGCCACGACAGGGTCATCGACCGGACGGCGGCGTCGTAGAACGGGTTCTCCGGGACCCGGGCGAGCCCGAGGACCCGGAGCCCGGCCGCAAGGACGGTGACCAGGACGAGGCCGGCGATCCACCATCGGCCGCCCCCCCCGGGCTCCGGGCTCCCCGACCCGCCGGGCTCGGCCGCGGCCGGCCCGACCCCGTCCGCCGTCATCGGCCGCCGCCGGCCGGCCCGGGCCCGGTCACCGGGTGCGGAGCGAGCTCGGGCGAGCCCCGGTGGGCGAACGACCAGATCCGGTTGGCGGCGAAGGTGGCGAGGAAGACGACGACCACGACGATCGCCTGGCCGACGATCGTCTCGACCCCGAGCAGGTGGACCAGGATGTAGAGGAGGACGAGGTTCCCGACCAGGGCCCCGATCTGGACGGCGGCGTACCGGGTCGCCGACGAGGCGTGGCTGATCGCGGTCGCCGCGAAGGTCCACCGGCGGTTGAGGACGTACCCGTTGATCCCGCCGATGGCGTAGGCGAGCGCCGAGGCGAGCAGATACTGGACCCCGAGCTTGACGGCGACGACGTAGATCGCGAAGCCGATCAGGCTGTTGGCGATCCCGACCACCCCGTACCGGGCGAGCTGGCCGATGATCGGGACCCCGGGCGGGCGGGGCGGCTCGGGGCGGGGCATCGGGCACAGGATGAAGCACGCCGCCGGGTTTTGGTTACGGTTGGCTTAGCCCGGTGGCCGTTCGGCGCCGGTCGGCGCTTTACTCTGTCGGGTATCGCTAGTTCGCCACAGGCGCGGACCCGGGCGAATGCCACCGATGCCGACCGAAGAGACCTCCGACCCGATCGCCCCCCGCCGGCCCGGGCGCACGCTCAAGCTGCTCAGCGTCTGCGCCCCGATGTTCGACGAGGAGGAGCTGGTCGAGGCGTTCTACATCCGGGCGACCGCCGCCCTGGCCGGGTACGACTACGAGCTGATCATCGTCAACGACGGCAGCCGCGACCGGACCCCGGCCATCCTCGACGCGCTGGCCGACGCCGACCCCCGCCTCCGGGTGATCCACCTGTCCCGGAACTTCGGCCACCAGGCGGCCCTGACCGCCGGCCTCGAGCACGCCCGGGGCGACGCGGTCGCCATGCTCGACGCCGATCTCCAGGACCCGCCCGAGCTGATCCGCGACATGGTCGACCTCTGGGCCCAGGGGTCGGACGTCGTCTACGCCGTCCGGGGCCAGCGGGACGGGGAGACCCGGTTCAAGCTGGCCACGGCCGCCTGGTTCTACCGGCTCTTCGACAAGCTCGCCCAGGTCGAGCTCGAGCCCAACTCGGGCGACTTCCGGCTGCTCGACCGCCGGGCCCTCGACGCCCTCCTGGCCATGGGCGAGCGGAGCCGGTTCCTCCGGGGGATGACCGTCTGGATCGGCTTCACCCAGACGGCGATCACCTACCAGCGGGACGCCCGCCTGGCCGGGGAGACGAAGTACCCGCTGCGGAAGATGCTCCGGTTCTCCCTCGACGCGATCTCCTCGTTCTCGCACCTCCCGCTCCAGATGGCGACCTACCTCGGCTTCCTCTTCTCCGGGGTCGCCTTCCTCGCCATCCCCCTGGTCGTCGCCCTCCGGATCTTCGACTCCTACCTCCCGGGGTTCGGCTCGATCACGATCGCCATCCTCATGCTCGGGGGGATCCAGCTGATCGCGATCGGCCTGATCGGGGAGTACGTCGGGCGGATCTACGACGAGGTCAAGCGCCGGCCGCTCTACATCGTCGACCAGCAACGCAACGAGCCGGTCGAGCTCGG
>JAXDHK010000305.1:0-2732 GCA_034664545.1 Solirubrobacteraceae bacterium | reverse complement strand
ACGGGACCGGCGACTCGACCGAGCGTGCTCATAGCCGGGGTGCCATGGTCGCCCTTGTGACACTGATCTTCCTCGCCGCGGCTGTGCTGACGCCCGCTGGCGCCCGGGCGGCGACTCCCAGGGCGCTCATCCTGGCCGACACCGTGGCGAGCTACAGCGCAACCGACGGGAGCCCACGCAGCCTCGAGCAGCAGCAGGCCGAGGCCGACGGCTTCGCGGTGACGCTGGTTGACGGCGCCACGTGGGACGCGATGACCGCGAGCGACTTCGCCCAGTTCCAGGTTCTCATCATCGGGGATCCGGACTGCGAGGGTGACAATGCCTACGCCCCCGCCCAGGCCAACATGAGCGTCTGGGAGCCGGTCGTCATGTCGAGCAAAGGCAACAAGGTCCTGATCGGCACCGATCCCACCGACCACAACACCGGGCCCTCGGGGCCGGAGCGTGGGGATCTGCTCGAGGCTCGGGGCATCGCGTTCGCCGGGGCGGTCGCCGGGGCGACAGGCGCCTACGTCGATACGAGCTGCGAGTTCAGCGATTCCGACGACGAGGGCGTCAGTGCCCCGGCCGGGACGCCGGTACCCCTACTCGACGGCCTCAGCGTCAAGGGTCCGGGCCAGTTCACGGCGGGCGGGGCTCCCTGCGAGGGCAACATCTCGATCGTCGCCTCGAGCGGGCCGACGGCAGGGCTCCGCGACGCCGACCTCTCCGACTGGGGGTGCTCGGTACACGCGTTCTTCGACCACTGGCCGAGCGACTGGACACCGCTGGCCATAGCAACCGACCCCGGGGTTCCGCACGTGTACACGGCGACGGACGTGGAGACCAACACCACCGTCAGCGGTTCGCCGTACATCCTCGTCAGCGGGAGCGGGCTCAGCCTCACCACGTTCTCGTGCTCCCCGCAATCGCTGCGACCCGGGCAGCCGACGATCTGCAACTACACGCTCACCGGTACGACCCATCCGTCGGGGACCGTGAGCTTCGCGAGCAATTCGAGCGGAGCCTTCAGCTCGCCGACCTGCTCGCTCGTCCTGATCGGCGGGAACCAGTCGCGGTGCTCGGTCGCCTACACGCCGACGGCGGTCGGGAGCGGGGCGCACAAGATCTACGCGAACTACTCGGGCGATCTGACCAACGCGCCGAGCAACACCTCGACCGTGGTCAGCGTCGCCATCGGGGCCGCGGGGACCTCCACCGTGGGCTGCTCACCGGCGCAGGTCGGTGTCGGTGAGGCGACGACCTGCACGATCACCGTGACGGGGGCCAGCCACCCGACCGGGACGGTCAGCTTCGCCAGCAACTCGAGCGGCGCATTCGACTCGGCGACCTGCACGCTCGCGCAGATCGGTGGGAACCAGGCGCGCTGCTCGGTCACCTACACGCCGACCCTGGTCGGAAGCGGTTCGCACAAGATCTACGCGAGCTACTCGGGAGACGCGAGTGACCCACCGAGCCACGATTCGACGACGATCGCCGTCAATCCGGGGCCGAGCGGCACGTCCGTCACCTGCCGGCCGGGCAGCGCAGCCGTCGGTACGCCGACGACCTGCACGGCGACGGTGGCCGGGTCCATCCACCCGACGGGAGCGGTGGCCTTCGCCGGCAACTCCTACGGAACCTTCAGCTCGAGCACCTGCACCTTGGTGGCGCTCGGGGGAAACCAGGCGAGTTGCTCGGTCACCTACACGCCCACGATCCGGGGGACCGGCGCCCACAAGATCTACGTGACCTACTCCGGGGACGCGGGCAACCCGCAGAGTCGAGGCAGCACGACGGTCTCCGTCCCGTAGCCCGAGCACGGGTCGCGTGGTGCTCGCCCCCGCGGCGAGCAAGATCGCGATGGGCGGCGGCTGGGTTCATCGAGGGCGAGTCCCGGCGGAACGGGGTCTGGAAATACCCCCGGCGGGTATATTGTGCCGGCATGGTGACCAGTGAATCCCCGGCGCCGGGGTACAGCGCGACCAAGCCTCAGCTCCAGAAGCGGCTCCGGCGGATCGAGGGCCAGGTGCGGGGCATCGACAAGATGGTCGAGGACGACCGGTGGTGCCCGGACATCCTGATCCAGATCGCCGCGGTCAGGGCCGCGCTCGACAAGGTCGCCCTCGGCTTGGCCGCCGGTCACGTCCAGAACTGCATGGCCGCCGGGGCGGGCGACGACAAGCGCCGGGCGGAGATGACGGAGGAGCTCATGAACGCCCTCGGGCGGTTGGTGAGCTGATGCTCACGAGCGCCCTGAACACGATCACCGACGGTTTCAAGGACGCCTTTCTGATGGCCTGGGAGGTCTGGTGGGCGCTCGTCTTCGGCTTCGGGATCTCGGCCATCGTCCAGGCGTGGGTCCCACGCGAGCGCATCCAGGCCGCCCTGGCCGGCGACGGGATCAGACCGCTGGCCACGGCGACCGGCCTGGGCGCGGCGTCGAGCTCCTGCTCCTACGCGGCGGTCGCCATCGGCCGGAGCCTCTTCCAGAAGGGCGCGTCGGCGGCCTCGGCGCTCGCCTTCCAGTTCGCCTCGACAAACCTGGTGTGGGAGCTGGGTCTCGTGCTCTGGGTCCTGATCGGGTGGCAGTTCGCGCTGGCCGAGTACGTCGGGGGACTGGTGATGATCGGGCTGATGGCGATCCTGGTCCGGGCGTTCGTCTCCCGGGAGCTCGAGGCCGAGGCCCGGGAGCACGCCGGGGACGGGGCGGCGGCCGGCTGCCGGCACCAATCGGCCGGGGGCAGCACGAG
>JAXDHK010000304.1:0-4685 GCA_034664545.1 Solirubrobacteraceae bacterium | reverse complement strand
ACGGGTTGTTGATCTGCGGGCAGTTCGAGATCAGGACGAGCGTGTCGATCTCCGCCCGGAGGGTCACGGCCAGCCCCGGGGCCGAGAGCCCGTCGAGGATCCCGAGCGTCCCGTCGGCCTCGACCGGAACGTTCATGTACCAGTTGATGTTGCTCACCAGGTCCCGCTTGCCCAGGCCGTACCGGGCCCCCTCGAGCAGGAAGTTCTCGACACACGCGTGCTGGTGCTTGGTATGATACCCGTAGCGCAGGGTGTTCGACTCCCTGCTGCACGCCCCGCCGATCGTGTCGTGGCGCCCGCAGTCGTCGGCCACCACCGTCATCAGGGCCCGCCCCTCGCAGCTGCGCAACACGCTTCCCGTGGTCAGGAAGATGCCCTCCTGGGCGGAGATGGTGTCGGGTGCGCTGTAGCGCTCGGCCGTGTCGGCCGCGTTGTAGAGGAGGCAGTCGACCGCCTGGTTCCCGCCCAGGTCGACGATGGTCAGCTCGTGGCCCGCCGCCACCACGCCCGACCACGGGGCCCGGGCCGCGACGAGGTCGTCGGTGAGCGTGCGGCCCCGGCGCACCGGGGAGGGGCTCGTCGTCCCGGGCATCTAGATCCCCCGGGCCCCGGCGTAGTCGGCGGTGTTCAGGAACGCCCGCTCGGCCTCGGGCGTCGCGCTCCACAGCGGGTCGCCCGGCCCGGTCGGGGCCCCGCGCCAGGCCAGGACCTCGAGCGTCGAGCACGTGTACCGGGGTCGCCGGTCGACCGGGTGGGGGGCGTTGGCGATCAGCACCACCACCGGGAGCTCGGCCCGGAGGGTGACCGCCGCCCCCGGACCCGCCGACCCCCGGTGGGAGACCCGGCCGTCGGCGTCGACCGCCACCGCCTGGAAGAAGGACAGGCTCGGCGGGAGGTCGCGCGGGCCGAGGCCGTGGCGGGCCCCGGCCAGGAGGAGGAGCTCCCGCCCGGCGGGGGTCGGGCCGAAGGCGGACCCGTCGCCGTAGCGGGCCGCGTTGGCCGCCCGGGTCGTCGTCCCGCACAGGGCGTCGTGGTGGGTCGAGGTGTCGGCCACGATCGAGGCGAGCACCCGGCCCTGGTCGGAGAGGAGGAGGTGCCCCGGACCGAGATAGGCCTGCCAGAGGACCTTCACCGTGTCGGCCACGTTCAGGCGCTCCCACGGCTGGTCGGCGTTGTAGAGGAGGACGTGGGCGCAGGCCTCGCCGTCGAGGTCGCGCAGGCGCAGGCTCGTCCCCGCCGCCAGCACCCGGGACGCGTACCCGCCCCCGCCGATCGTCTCCGCCCAGGTCAGATCCCCGGCCGCCACCCCCTCCGGGGGCTCGGGCCAGGACGACGCCGGGAGCGTGGGCATCGCCTCGGCCCGGGCTCCGGCCTGGGCCCGGGCGTGGGCCCGGGCGCCCTGGGTCGTCCCGGTGCCGGTGCCGGTGGCCGAGCCGGTCACTCGGCGCCCGCGAGATCGGCCTGGGCCCGGGCCCGGTCGCGCAGGGCGCCCTGCGCGCGAACGAGGGACGGCCGCGGGGCGCGGGCCGGCGCGGCGCCCTCGCTGCGATGGCGCAGCCAGGCGAGGACCCCGAGGCCGAGGCTCCCGGCGACGAAGAGGACCGAGAACCACTGGAGGTACCAGTGGCCGCCGGCCGCGTCGTAGACGCTCGCCCGGGGCCAGCCGATGTTGACCATCATCAGGCCGCCGTAGACCACGGCCGCGATGTTGACCGGGACCCCGAAGCGGCCGAGCGAGAAGAGCGGCTTCCCGGCGGCCGTGCGCTGGGTCGATGCCGGGAGGGCCCCGGTCAGGCGAGCCCGCAGGAGCGGAAGCGTCACCATCAGGTAGGCCCCGTAGAGCATGACGATGCAGACGCTGGTCAGGTTGGTGAACAGGGCGGGCTGGCCGACGTTGACCAGGAGCACGGCCGCGGCCAGGACGCCGGTGAGGAGCGCCGGCATGATCGGCGTCCCGGTCCGGGAGTTGACCCGGGAGAGGGAGGCCGAGAACGGGAGCACCCGGTCGCGGGCCATCGAGAAGGCGTTCCGGGTCGCCGCGGTCTGGATCGCCAGGGTCGCGACGCAGATGGCGATCCCGACGTCGGCCAGGAAGACCTTGCCGACCGTCGTGCCCAGCCGGCTGGTCAGGACGTAGGGGAGGCCCCCGGCCGCGAGCTGGCCGTTGGTCAGGCTCGGGGCGGCGATGATCCCCGCCAGGACGAGCAGGCCCCCGCCGATCCCCGAGGCCAGGAGGGCGCGGATGATCGCCGTCGGCGCGTTCCGGCGGGGATCGCGGGTCTCCTCGGAGAGCTCGCCCGCGCTGTCGAAGCCGACCATCACGTAGGCGGCCATCAGGGCCGAGATCAGGAAGAGCCCGAGGTAGCCGCCGGTCGGGGCCCCGGTCCGGTGGAGCACGGCGGCCGGGCTCCGCTCGGCGTGGGTGAAGAGGAGCGTGATCAGGGCGGTCGCCCCGATCAGCTCGAGGGTGACCCCGATGCTGTTGATCCGCGACATCAGGCGGACTCCCAGGGCGTTGATCAGGGTCGTCGCCCCGATCAGGATCGACCCGAGGATGACGGCGTTGGTCGCTCCCGTGCTCGTGGCCAGCGACGCATCCCCGGGCACGAGCTGGAAGCCCGACCAGAGGACCGGGAGCACGACCTGGAGGGCGATCGCCGCGGCCGAGATGGTGACGATCTGGGCGATCAGCATGAACCACCCGGTGAACCACCCCCACGTCGGGTTGGTCAGGCGCCGGGCCCACTGGTAGATGCAGCCCGAGATCGGCCACCGGGCGGCGAGCTCGGCGAAGCACGCGGCCACGAGGAGCTGGCCCCCGAAGACGAGCGGCCAGGTCCAGAAGAACGCCGCCCCCCCGAAGCTGAAGCCGAAGGCGAACAGCTGGAACACCGTGGTCAGGATGGAGACGAACGAGAAGCCGGCGGCGAACGAGGCGTAGGCCCCGAGCCGGCGCCGGAGCTGCTGGGGATAGCCGAAGGAGGCGAGGTCCTCGGCGTCGTGGTCCGACACGGCGATCGATCCTTCCGGAGAGCTGGTCATAGGTATGACCATAAGGAAGGAGCCGGGCGGCGTCTTTGGACCGACGGTCCAAAATCGGGTGGACCTCCGGTCGACCGGGGTCCGGGGGGCTCAGGAGTCGCGGCGGAGCAGCGAGAGGCGTACGAGGCGGTCGTTGACGCCCACCCGGGAGACCCCGAGCGGGTCGTGGTCGCGCGAGAAGAGGATCTCGACCAGCTCGATGTACGGCTCTCCGGGCGGGAGGCCGAGGCCGGCGGGCTCGTCGTCGGTGGCCACCCGGGGGACGATCTCCGAGGTGGCGTAGTCGATGCCGGCCCGGCAGTTGGCGTCGAAGAAGGCGAACGTCGTGTCGGCCTCGCGGATGTCGGCGACCCCGACGGCCAGGCGATCGGTCGGGACGATGTCGCACACCGCCATCACCGGCTCGGTCCCGGCCCGGAGGAGGCGCTCGACGCACACGCACGGCGCCCCCGGCGCGACTCCGAGGGCCTCGGCGAGCCGGGCCGAGATCGTGTCCTGGCGGTGCGTCTGGCGCCCGACCGACGGCTCGTGTCCGCACTGGGCGATCAGGGTGGTGAAGGGGACGAGCCGGTTCAGGCGCATCGTCGACCGGAGGAGCCGGCTGTTGACGAACGTCCCCCGTCCCCGCCGGCGGGAGATCAGGCCGTCGACCTCGAGCGTGTGGAGCGCCCCCCGGAGCGTGGTCCGGCTGACCCCGAGCATCAGGGCGAGATCGGACTCCGGGGGAAGGCGGCCGCCGGGGAAGGCGTCGTCGTCGATCGCCCGGAGCAGGGCTTCGAGGGCGCGGTCGCTCAGCGGCCGGTTCTCGATCCGCTCGACCGCCGGTTGGTTCATCCAGGACGTCCCGATGATTCATCATACGTAGCACGAATGACGACACCGGTCCTCCGCCACGCCGAACCGACCCGGGACGGCGGCGCCTGCGCGGCGATCTACGCCCCGGCCGTCGCCGACGGGGCCACCTCCTTCGAGGAGCCGCCGGCCCCGACCCCCGCGGAGATGGCCGGGCGGATCGCGGCCACGAGCCGGACCCACCCGTGGCTGGTGCTCGAGGACGCCGGGCGGGTCGTCGGCTACGCCTACGCCTGCCCCCACCGGTCGCGGGCCGCCTACCGGTGGGCGGCCGACGTCGCGATCTACGTCGACTCCGGATACCGCCGGCGGGGAGCCGGACGCCGGCTCTACGGAGCGCTGCTCGAGCTCATGGGACGCCAGGGCCTTCGGATCGCCTGCGCCGGGATCGCCCTGCCCAACCCGGCGAGCGTCGGCCTCCACCGGGCGGTCGGGTTCGAGTCGGTCGGGACCTACCGGCGGATCGGGTGGAAGGCCGGGGCCTGGCGGGACGTCGAGTGGTTCGAGCTCCTCCTCGGCGACGACGCCGGTCCACCGGCCGAGCCGGGGGCGCCGGTCCGGCTGGGGTAGGGAACGGCGATATCTGGTCCCCGACCCGGCGGGTCGGCCGGCCCCTCCGACTAGGACGAGGCGCCGCGGCGGCGGGCGAGCACCCCGAGCGCCTCCTCGACCGTCGCCCGGCTCATGCCCTGGCGGCGGAGCAGGGCGGTCAGGGCGTCGGGGCCCATCGACTGCTCGAGCAGGTCGAGCTTCTGCCACGTCCACTCGGGCGACGCCTCGCCCTCCTCGCC
>JAXDHK010000303.1:0-6619 GCA_034664545.1 Solirubrobacteraceae bacterium | reverse complement strand
CCCTCGTCGTGGAGGAGCTTCCGGGTCCAGATGATGGCGTCGTGGTTGGTGACGAAGATCTTCCGGTCGAGCAGGGAGAGGTCGATGATCGGGGGGATGAAGCCGTCGTCGAGGGACCGGAGGCCCTGGACCGGCTCGCCCTGCTTGGGCTCGGCCGCGACGATCTTGACCGCGTCGCCGAACTCCTCCTTGAGCCGGCGGCCGTTGCCCATCAGCGTCCCCCCGGTCCCGAGGCCGGCGACGAAGGCCGCGACCTCGTCGAGCTCCTCGAGGATCTCGAGCGCCGTCCCGTCGTAGTGGGCCCGGGGGTTGGCCGGGTTCCCGTACTGGTAGGGCATGTAGTAGTCGGCGTTCCCCTCGACCAGGGACAGGGCCATGTCGACCGCCCCGTTCGAGCCCTGGTCGCCCGGGGAGTAGATGATCTCGGCCCCGTACATCCGCAGGAGCTGGGTGCGCTCGGGGGTCACGTTGTCGGGCATGACGACCTTGAGGGGGTAGCCCTTGCGCCGGCAGATCATCGCCAGGGAGATGCCGGTGTTCCCGGAGGTCGGCTCGAGGATGGTCTGGCCCGGCCGGATCGCCCCCTTCTCCTCGGCGTCCTCGATCAGCGCCCGGGCGACCCGGTCCTTGACCGATCCGGTCGGGTTCATCGACTCGAGCTTGGCCCAGATCCGGACGCCCGGCTTCGGCGAGAGGCGCTTGAGCTCGATCAGCGGGGTGTGGCCGATGGCCTGCACGATGTCGCCGTAGCGACCCCCGCAGGGCTTGTTCTCAAGGAACGGCGGGCCCATGACGTCGAATATAGCGTTCGGGTACTTCGGCCGGATCATTCTCCCGGCGAAGTTCCCCCGGCGATCCCCGGGCCGGCCGGCTCACCGAGGGACGGCGGCGACCGGGAGGACGAGCCGGGGGTGGCCTCAGCTGAGGTCGAGCACCATCGCCGGGGCCGTGATCACGTGATCCTCGCCGTAGGGGACGATCGCCGTCCCGACCGCGAAGAACTCGATCACGTGGCTCCCCCAACCGTGGCTGCCCTCCTTGAGCTGGACCCCGACGATGCCCTCGGCCCCGACCGCCTCGGCCTCGGCCTGCATCCGCTCCATCGCCAGCTCCCGGGCGTCGTAGAGGGCCTGGGTGAAGTTCGGGAGCTCGACGTTCTGGCCGGCCTGCTTGAGCGCCTGGAACATCCCCCGGTGGGCGACGTGGTAGCCGCACGAGCCCATCACCAGGCCGACCGGCCGGTGTCCGCTCCGCAGGAGCGTCCAAAAGTCCTGGCCCGAGAGGTCGCTGGTGAAGGGCCGGCCGTTCGGCGCCCGGTGGAGCTCCCCGTCCTGGTGCTTGATCGCCGTCCCGATCGCGATGAACTCGGCCATGTGCTCGCCCCAGTCGTACCGGCCGACCTCGAGGCGGACCCCGACCACCCCGTCGGCTCCGAGCTGGTCTGCCTCCTCCTCCATCCGGGTCATGGCCAGCTCCCGGGCCCCGTACATGGCCTCGGAGAGGACCCGCATCTCCTGGCTCGTCTTCCAGTTCGACTGCTGGTAGCCGATGTGGAAGATCGAGGATCCGATGACCAGGCCGAGCGGGTTGAACCCGGCCTCCTTGACGAGGAGGAACTCGGCGACCGAGAGGTCGGAGGTGAAGAGCCCGCGCTTGTTCTGCTCGAGCCGGGCCACCCCGGCCTCGGGGACCCCTTCGAGCGAGGACGGGTCGTATTCGGTCATGGGGTGCTCGCTCCTAGTCGGACGATGGTTTGCGGATCAAGCCGAAGGTGGTCCCCGTGGGGGGCGATGGCCGTCCCGAGGACATGGAAGGTGATGATCAGATCCTCGCGCTTGTTGTCGTTCTGTTCGACCTCCCGGATCTCGACCCGGTGCTCGACGTTCATCCCGACCAGGCCCCCGGCCCCGAGCCGGGTCGCCTGGTCGTTGGCCCGGCCGAGCGCCCGCTCCCGGGCGGCGTAGATGCCCTGGGTGAAGTCGGTCAGCTCCTGGTTGGCCTGGAAGCGCTGCCATCCGGTCGTCAGGCGCCGGGTGTCGTAGCTCGGGACGACGTAGAACACCGAAGTGCTCGCGACCACGCCGACCGGGGCGTAGCCCCCGCGCCGCAGGAGCACGTAGTCGGGCATCGACAGGTCGGTCAGGATCGGCCGGTCGGCCGTCCCGCCCTCGGGGAGGTGGACCGCCGTCCCGTTGACGACGATCTCGATCTCGTCGGCCAGGAAGTCGTGGCGCCGGTTCTCGAAGGTGACGTCGACCACGGCGTGGCACCCGGCGTGGGCGGCCTCCTCGGCCAGGCGGGCGAGGGCCCGGGCCCGGGCGTCGTTCCAGGCGTGGGTCAGGGCGTCGAGCTCGGTCAGCTGGGCTCCCGTCCGCCAGCCGGTCGACCAGGGGTACCGCTGCCAGCCGACCTTGTAGACCGACGTGCCCATCACCTGGCAGACCGGCCGGATGGCCTCGAGGCGGGTCAGGGCGAAGTCGGCGACCGACAGGCCCGAGGTGAAGCCGGTCGTCCCGGCCGCGAGCTCCTTGAGCCGCTGCTCGGCGGCGAACGGGATCCCGCCCGCCTCGATCCGGGCGATGTCCTGCTCGCGGACCTCCTCCGAGTCGGGGGCGTCGTCCGGGGCGGCCCGGTCGCCCTCCCCGGAGGAGCCCTCGGGCAGGTCGTCGTCGTCGCCGCCACCCCGGCCCTTGAGGAAGTCGAGGAGGCCCATGGTCAGTCGACCAGCCGCTCGAGCGCGGTCCGGGCCTGAGCGCTGTCGACCGCCTGCTCGCGGAGCTCGCCGGTCAGGGCTCCGACCCAGTCGGCGACCTCGAGCGGCTCCCGCTTGATGACCACCCCACCGACCTCCCGCTGGCGGTCGGCCGTCACCCGGTGGCCGTCGACCTGGAGGCCGTAGCGCGTCTTCCCGAGCCTGACCTCGATGGCCTGGACGACCTTGTCGCCCCCGAAGAGGCGCTTCGACCGCCGCTGGACCCGGGTGGCCTGGGGGAGCGCGACCTCGAGCTTGTGGGCGAGCACCTCGACGCCGACCAGCAGATCGGCCCCGTCGGCCCGGAGGCCCGCCGCATCGAGATCGAACGTCGGCTCGTCGTCCATGGCGATACCGGAGGCTAGCGCGCGGTGGCGCCCCGGCGTGCCCTTCTGCATCAGACGGCCGGGCCGACGGCGCGCAGCGGGGCGGGCATGAGCGCCGCGCCGGCGATGACGAGTCCGAAGGCGAGCACCCGTCCGATGATCGACACCGGGTCGGAGCCGATCGGCTCACCGAAGACGAGGATGCCGCCGACGATGGCGACCAGGTTCGCCGCCACGGAGGTGATCGCGATGACCTCGACGGCACTCCCGAGCTGGAGGCTGCGGGCCGAGGCGTAGAAGGAGATCACGAACGACACCACCGCGGTCAACGTCCACGGGCTGACCAGCCCGAACACCGGCCCCTGGGCGTGCGTGAGGTACTTGACCGCGACGTCCGAGACCCCGAACAACCCGCCGGCCGCCGTCGCCAGGAGCAGCGCTTCGGGGCGGTCGGCGACGTGGCGGCTGGTCGATAGCCGCACGAGGAAGAGCCCAACCCCGAGAATCGTGGCCTCGATGGCGATCAGCGCCGCCAGGGACGCCCGCTCGGACCCGGCCGCCGTCGTGGTCAGCCCGATAACCGCCAGCCCGGCGGCGGTGACGATCACCCCCGTCCACTGACGCCGTTCGAGACGAAAGCCGAAATATCGCTCGGCGAGCACGGCGAGGAAGACGAGCCCCCCGGAGAGGATCGCCTGCACCGTCGAGAGCGGGGCCAGCGACAGCGCGCCGACGTGGAGCATCCAGGCGACGAGCGCGACCAGCCACCCGACGGCGAACCATCGGGATCGAAACAGATCGACGGCGCTGTGCACCGGATGGCGCACCTGGATCGCCGGGGCGAGCACGGCGCCGCGCTGCTTGAACAAGAAGCTCAGGTTCGTGCCGAGCGCCGACACCAGCGCAAGAGTCAATCCGAGGATCATCGAAGGACGGGCGATCGAGGGTCCCACGAATGCTCCCACCCCCGGCAAGTCACCGCGCGACGCGGTCAGCTGGGGATGGCGACGAGCCCGACGACGCCGAGGAGGTAGAGCCCGAGGACGGCGATGCTGTCGACGCCCAGCCGGGCGTGCTCCTTGGCCGGCCGGAAGAGGAGGCCGGCGAGGTAGACGACGGTCAGGAGCCCGGCGAGGCCGGTCAGGTAGAGGTCGCTCGGGTGGGCGCTCGGGAGGACGGCCTTGCCGGAGACGACGGTCGCAAGCAGGAACAGGACGGGGAGAAAGGCGTTGCCCCCGAAGATGTCGCCGAACGCCAGCTTGTAGTCGCCCTGGCGGGTCGCGGTGATCCCGGTCGACAGCTCGGGCAGGGAGGTCGCCGCGGCCAGGACGGTCGCCCCGAAGATGGCGCCCGACAGGCCGACGTGGGTCGCCGCGGCCGTACCGCTCTCCTCGACCAGGACCCCGGCGATCAGCGTCGCCGCCGCCGCCGCCCCGAACACGAGGCCGGCCCGGGCGGTGCTGACCCCTCGGCGGGTCGCCTCGGCCGATCGCTTGGCCCGGGAGTGGCCCCGCGGCTCGGGCTGGCTGTCCGGGGCCTCTCCGCTGTTCGACCACCGCAGGCCCGTTCCGGCCCGCTGGGTGAGCACGAGCCCGACCACCCAGATCACCGCGATCAGCACCACGTCCGGCGAGACCCGGAAGCGCACGAGGTCGCTCGGCAGCTGGGTGCCCATGACGACGGCGGCCAGCACGGCGAGCACGACCACGCCCTCCAGGACGAGGGTCAGGCTGGCCGCCTGGTAGGTCAGCGGACGGCGCTCCCGCACCCCGAAGGCGTCGAGCGCGACGAGGACGACCGTCTGGATCGCGATCCCCCCGAGGATGTTGCTGACCGCGACGTCGAGCTGGTCGGACACCGCCGCGCTGTAGGTGATCGCGATCTCCGGGAGGTTCGTCGCCACGGCGAGCAGGATCAGCCCCCCGAGCGCCTCCCCGAGGTGGAGGCGATCGGCGAGCACGTCGGTGTACCGCGAGAGGAGGATCCCCGCCGCCCAGATCACCCCGGCCCCGGCCGCGAACACCAGCAACTCCACCCCGAACGGCAGGGCCGGCAGCAGGTTCAACGCGTCACGACCTTGACCTCATCCGACGTCTCCTCACCCGCGGCTTTCGTCCACGGCGCCGTCCGGTTCGAGACCCCGACGCGCCGAGTCGAGATTTCCCGTCCCCCCGCCGCCGCAAACAAGCCCGGCCGGCCGTTCTCCGACGTAGACTCGGCCCCGGCATGGATTGGAGCAGCGGGCGCTACGAGCAGATCGCCCGCCAGCTCCTCCCGGCCGCCCGCCTCGCGGTCGATCGGGCCGCCCCCCAACCCGGCGATCGCGCCCTCGACCTCGGCTGCGGGACCGGGAACGCCGCCCTCCTCGCCGCCGAGTCCGGGGCCACGGTCACCGGGGTCGACCCCTCCCCCGGCCTGCTCGAGGTCGCCCGCGTCCTCGCCGCCGACCGCCGGCTACCGGCCACCTTCCTCGCCGGCGACGCCGCCGCCATCCCCGTGGCCGACGCGACCGTCGACGTCCTGGTCTCGGTGTTCGGCGTGATCTTCGCCCCCGACGCCCCGGCCGCCGCGGCCGAGATGGCCCGGGTCAGCGCCCCGAGCGCTCGGGTCGTCCTCTCGGCCTGGATCCCCGCCGGCCCGCTGACCGAGGCGGTCCGGATCCGGCGTCAGGCCGACGCCGCGAGCCCGGGGCCACCAGCCGGCCCGTCGTTCGACTGGCACGACCCGGGCGAGCTCGACCGGCTGCTCGGTCCCCACGGATTCTCGGTCGAGGTCACCGACGAGGCGCTCGCCTTCACCGCCGCCTCACCCGAGGAGTTCGTCGAGGCCGAGCTCCGCGACCATCCGGCCTGGATCGCCGCCCGCGCCGTGCTCGAGCCCCGCGGCGGGCTCGCGGCCGTCCGGGCGCGAATCCTCGACCTCTTCGCCGCGGCCAACGAGGAGCCCGGGGCGTTCCGCCTGACCAGCCGCTATGCCCTCGCCACGGCGATCCGGTTCGGCTGAGCTTCAGGCGCTCCCGCCGGCCATGGCCGGCAGGATGACCAGGACGTCGCCCTGACCGACGGCGGTGTCCAGACCGTCGAGGACGCGGACGTCCTCGTCGTTGAGGTACACGTTGACGTAGCGGTTGAGCTGTCCCTCGGAGGAGAAGAGCTGGGACTGGGTCGCCGGGTGGGCCTCGGCCAGTCCCCGCAGGACGTCACCGACGTTGTCCCCGGGCGCGCTGACCTCCTTCTCCCCACCAACCGACGGCCTCAGCACCGGCGGAATCTTGATCTTCGCCATGCCGGCTACCCTAGCCGGCCGCGGCGCAGAACGCCTCGTAGTCGGGGAAGACGCCCATCTCCTCGTCGGTGATGTCCTCCGGCGGGCGCGAGCACACCGGGCACTCCGGATCGCGGCGGACCTTGAGCTCGGTAAACGTCGCCGACAGGGCTTCGTAGAGCAGCAGGCGCCCGACGAGCGGCTCCCCGGCACCGACGATCAGCTTGACGACCTCGGTCGCCTGGAGCAGGCCCATCGTCCCCGGAAGCACTCCGAG
>JAXDHK010000302.1:0-5032 GCA_034664545.1 Solirubrobacteraceae bacterium | reverse complement strand
GCCCGGGCCCTCGGCTGGACCGATGCCTACGGCCTCTCCAAGGCGCTCGGCGAGCGGGCACTCGTGGCCGAGCCGCTGGCCAGCCTGACGATCATCCGGCCGTCGATCATCGAGTCGGCCCTGCGCACCCCCTTCCCGGGTTGGATCGAGGGCCTGAAGGTGGCCGACCCGGTGATCCTGGCCTACGGGAGCGGGATGATCAGCCGCTTCCCGGGCAACCCGTCGGCCCGCCTCGACCTCGTTCCCGTCGACCTCGTGGCCAACGCCTGCCTGGCGGCGGCGGCTCATCCGCCCGACCGGAGCCCGCGGGTCCTCAACCTGACCAGCGGCTCGCGCAACCCCCTGACCATCAGCGAGATCTCTGGGCTGGTCACCGAGTACTACCGGGAGCGGCCGCTCCCCGGCGAGGACGGACTCCCGATCGAGGTCTCGGACTGGCGCTTCTCCTCGAGCGCGAGCGCGCTCCGAGCGATCGACCGGGGCGAGCGGGGCGTCCGGGCGGCCCGGCGCGTCCTCGACCGGGTGGCCGTCCCCCGGGTCGACGACGTCGAGCGCCGCCTCCACAAGGAGCAGCGCCGCCTCGAGCGCCTGCGCCTCCTGGCCGACATCTACGGGCCCTACGTCGAGCTCGACTGCATGTTCGACGACCGCAACGCCCGGGAGCTGCGGGACGCGCTCCACCCCGAGGACCGGGTCGCGTTCGACTTCGACACGGCCGCGACCGACTGGGCCTCCTACTTGGGCGACGTGCACCTCCCGGCGCTGCGGGCGTTCGTTCCCGCACCCCGGCCCCCGGTGGCCCGGGACGCCAGGAGCCACGGGGGGGAGATCGCCGCCGGGCCGCCGGCCCTGGCCATCTTCGACGTCGAGGGCGTCGTCCTCGACGCCACGGTCGCCCACTTCTACGCTTGGCTGCGGGGCCGGGGGATGCCCGCGCTCGACCGGGCCGTCTGGCTGGCCGGACTGGCCACTCGGGTCCCGGGCTTCCTCGTGGCCGACCGGCGCTCCCGCGCCGACTTCAACCGCAGCTTCTACCAGCAGTACCGCGGCCTCCCGGTCGGCGAGCTGCGCGACCACGCCCAGGCGGCCCTCAGCGACTTCATCCTCCCTCGCCTGCGCCACGACGCGGTCCGGCGGATCCGGGCCCACCGGGCCCGGGGGGACCGGGTGATCCTGATCACGGGGGCGCTCGACTTCCTGGTCGAGCCGCTGCGCCACCTGGCCGACGAGCTGATCGCCGCCCGGCTGACCGAGCGCCGGGGCGCCTTCACCGGAGAGCTCGCCGAGCCGCCGCTCTCGGCCGACGGCCGGGCGTCGGTCGCCGCCCGGCTGGCCGCCGAGCACGAGGTCGACCTGGCCGCCTGCCACGCCTACGGCGACAGCATCTCCGACCTCCCGCTGCTCGAGCTGGTCGGTCACCCCCACGCGATCAATCCCGATTTCCGCCTGGCCCGGGAGGCCCGCCGGCGGCGCTGGCCGGTGCTCGAGTGGGGCGTCGAGCCCGGGGCCGGGAACCGCCCGGCCGGCCGCCTCGAGGAGGCAGCGGTCTGATGCTGGCCCTCGAGTACCGGCCCACCCCGCAGAGCTACGCCGCGGCCCGCGTCTCGCGCCGAGCCGGCCTGGCGAGCCTCCACCTGACCGAGATGCGCCCGCCCGCCCTGATCGGCGCCGACTGGGTGGTGGTTCATCCCCGACTGACCGGGATCTGCGGGTCAGACCAGGCCCTGCTCGACGGGCACGCCTCGCTCTACATGTCCTCCCTGACCTCGACCCCGTTCGTCCCCGGGCACGAGGTGGTCGGGGTCGCCGCCGGCGGCCAGTGGCGCGGGCGCCGGGTCGTCGTCGAGCCGGCGCTGGGCTGCGAGGCGCGGGGTGTCTCGCCCCAGTGCATCGAGTGCGAGTCGGGCCGGCACGCCCTCTGCCGGGAGGTCGTCTCCGGGGACCTGGCCGCCGGCCTCCAGATCGGCTTCTGCCGCCAGACCGGCGGCGGTTGGAGCGAGGCCCTCGTCGCCCACGACTCCCAGCTTCACCCGGTGCCCGAGGAGCTGTCGGACGAGGACGCCGTGCTGACCGAGCCGCTGGCCTGCGCCCTCCACGCCGTCGGGCGGGCCGAGCTCGACTCGGGTGCGACGGTGGCGGTGATCGGGGCCGGGACGATCGGCCTGCTGACCGTGGCCGCCCTGCGCGAGGCCCACCCGGATGCGACGGTCGTCGCCGTGGCCAAGCACCGGGGCCAGGAGCTCGAGGCCCGGCGGATGGGCGCCGACGAGGTCTACGCGCCCGGCGAGCTCCACCATCGCGGGGCCCGCCTGACCGGGGCCCGGCGCCTGGTCGGGATCGGCGGCCGGGAGCTCCTGCTCGGGGGCTTCGACGTCGTCTTCGACTGCGTGGCCACCGGGCCGACGCTCGAGTCGGCGGTCACCGCCGTGCGGCCCCGGGGCCTCGTCGTCCTCGTCGGCATGCCCGGCCATGTCGGCGTCGACCTGTCGATGGCCTGGCAGCGGGAGATCGACATCCGCGGGGCCTACGGCTACGGCGACGAGTTCCCGGCCGCGCTCGAGTTGTCCGGGCGCCTGCGGCTCGGCCGGCTGGTGGCCGACGGGTGGGCGCTCGACGACTACCGGCTGGCGCTCGAGCAGTCCCGCCGGGCCACGCGAGCCGGCCACGTCAAGACCGTCTTCTGCCCGGGCGAGGCGGCATGAGCGTCGTCGGACGCCGCCTGCCCAAGTCGGCGCCGATGGTCGAGCGCCAGCGCTCGGCCCGGGCGGACCCGGGCGCCGAGCGCGAGGCGTGCGTGACCTACATCAACGAGAGCTCGCCGCCGACCCTCTTCCACGCGGGTGAATCGTTCCGGCTCGAACGGCTCCCGATCGGCTCCCGCGTGATCTACCCGCCCCCGCCGCTCAAGGGTCTCGGCGACCCGCTCGCGGCGATCGCCGCGGCGCTCGACCACCCGCTCGGGACCGATCCGCTCGACGCGCTCCTGCGCCCGGGGATGCGCCTGACCATCGCCTTCGACGACATCTCGCTGCCCCTGCCCCCGATGCGGACCCCCGACGTCCGCCAGATGGTGATCGAGCAGGTGCTCGAGCGGGCCTACCGGGCCGGGGTCGAGGACATCCACCTGATCGCGGCCCTCGCCGTCCACCGACGAATGACCCCGGCCGAGCTGCGCCGGGCGGTCGGACCCCACGTCTTCGACGCCTTCTTCCCCGACCGGCTCTACAACCACGACGCCGAGGACCCCCTGGGGATCGTCGTGCTCGGGGAGACCGACCAGGGCGAGGCGGTCGAGCTCAACCGGCGGGCGGCCGAGTCGGACCTCCTGGTCTACGTCAACATCAACATGGTCACGATGGACGGGGGGCACAAGTCGGTGGCCATCGGCCTCGGGACCTACCGGTCGCTGCGGGCCCACCACAACGTCCGCACCATGCGCCATTCGCGCTCGTTCATGGACCCCGAGCAGAGCGCCCTCCACCATGCGGCAAGCCGCCAGGGCGAGATCGTCGAGGCGGCCGTCCCGATCTTCCGGATCGAGACGACGCTCAACAACGACATGTACGCCGGGCCGCTCGCCTTCCTCGGCCGGCCCGAGCAGCGGTGGACCGGGCGCGAGCAGGCGACGTTCGCGGCGGCCAAGCGGGCGCTCGACCGGATGCCGGCCAAGGCCCGGCGGGCCCTGTACACGCGGACCGAGGCCCCCTACGCCCTGACCGGGGTGACCGCCGGGGCGGTCGACGAGGTCCACGCCGTCACGCTCGGCCGGTGTGCCGACCAGCAGGCGGTCGCCGTCGAGGGGCAGTCCGACGTGGTGACCGCGGGGCTGCCCGACATCTGCCCGTACAACGTCAACTCGATCATGAACCCGATCCTCGTGATGTGCCTGGGTCTCGGGTACTTCTTCAACCTCTACAAGGGGCGGCCGCTGGCCCGGGAGGGCGGGGTGATGATCTTCACCCACCCGGTGGCCCGGGAGTTCCACCCGGTCCACCACCCGTCCTACATCGACTTCTACGAGGAGGTCCTCACCGAGACGACCGACCCGGTGGAGATCGAGCGCCGGTTCGAGCGCACCTACGCCGAGGACGAGTGGTACCGCCACCTCTACCGGACCTCCTACGCCTACCACGGGGTCCATCCGTTCTACATGTGGTACTGGGGCTCCCACGCCCTCTCCCACCTCGGGCAGGTCATCTTCGTCGGCGGCGACCCCGAGGCCTGCCACCGGATGGGGTTCCGTCGGGCCGACACCCTCCGGGACGCCCTGGAGATGGCCGAGCAGGTCGTCGGGCGCGACTTCTCGCTGACCCACTTCCACTGCCCGCCACTGTTCTACGCCGAGGTCGGATGAGGTTCTCGCAAGCCGGGAGCCGCCTCGAGCGCCTGGCCGGGGCGGCCCCGTCGGCCCGGGCCCCCCGGGGGCCGGGCCGGTGGCGGACGGTCCGGGCGGGCGGGAGCGCCTGGTCGGAGGGGGGCGAGGCCGGCGACCAGGAGTGGCTGCGGCGGCCGGCGGCCAACGCGGTCCGGGAGGGCCTCCAGCAGGCCCTGCTCTTCCCGGCGGCCCGGATCATCGCCCGCCCGCGGGTGGTCGGAGCCGGCGACCTCATGCACGTGCCCCAGCCGGCGGTGATCGCCCCGAACCACGCGAGCGACATCGACACGCCCCTGATCCTCGCCGCCCTCCCCCGGGCCTGGCGGGCGCGGACCGTGGTCGGAGCCGCATCGGACCGCTTCTATCGCCGGCGGGCCTACGCCCTGGCCTCGGGACTGTGGATCAACACGTTCCCCTTCGACCGGGGCGGGGACCTCCGGGGCCTGGCCGATGCGGCCGAGCTCCTGCGCGAGGGACACAACGTCCTCCTCTACCCCCAGGCGACCCGGGCCGCGGGGGGAGTCGAGGGATTCCGGGCCGGGGTGGCCCGGCTCTGCCTGGCGACGGGGGCGCCGCTGGTGCCGGTCCACGTGGCGGGGACGGCGCTGATCATGCCCAAGGGTCGGGGGCTGACCCAGCGGGGCCGGGCCACGGTGA
>JAXDHK010000301.1:0-10068 GCA_034664545.1 Solirubrobacteraceae bacterium | reverse complement strand
ACACCGCGACCGGACCCGAGCGCCTGAGCTACCCCGGAGGCACGCTCCGTGTTGAGGAGAAGGTCGGCGGCCGCTGAGGCATCCAGAACGATCACGCCGGGTTGTCGGTCCCGCCGAGCACGCGGACGAGCACGTCGACCACATGGCGCTTGCGTGCCCGGGCGAATTCGTCGCTCATGGCGTCGAGGCCCATGGCGGCGAGCATCGTGTCGTTGTGCTCGATCGGGAAGAAGCAGAGGGCGACGGTGGTGATGACGAGCTGCTCGGGGTCGACCGACGGGCCCGGGCGGGGGGGAAGCGAGCGGACGAAGTCGGCGAGGCCCTCCTGGACGGCGAGCGAGTGCCGGGGCTCGGGTCCGAGGCGGCGGGCGCCGGCGAGCGCCTCGCGGGCCATCAGCCGGACGAGGGCGGGCCGCTCCCGGAGGAAGTCGACGTAGCCGTCGACGAGGATCTCGAGTCCGGCCCGGAGGTCGCCGGTCGCCTCGAGCCGGTCGGTGGCTCGGGCGGCGACCGGGGCGAGCCGGGCCTCCCGGTCGGAGAGGAGCCGCCCGAGCACCGCCCGGTAGAGACCGTCCTTGTCGGCGAAGAAGTACGCCGGGAGGGCGGCCGAGACCCCGGCTCGACGTCCGATCGCCTGGAGGCTCGACCGGTCGAACCCGTCCCGGGCGAAGAGCTCCTCGGCGGCGTCGAGGATCCCTCGGCGGGAGGCGTCGGCATCGCGGCGGCGGACCGGCGCCGGACGGGGGATGTCAGCGGGTATGGACAACTTCCTGTGTGCACAGTAAGTTATCCGGTGTGCCCGACGTCAACTCCGAGACCCCGGCTCCGGGGGGCCCGGCGGCCCGGACCGTCGACGTGCCCCGCCCGGTCGCCTGGGTCGACGGGGTCTGGCACGCCGACGCGGCGAGCGCCTCGGTCTCGGTCCTCGACCACGGCCTGCTCTACGGGGACGGCGTGTTCGAGGGCATCCGGTTCTACGCGGGTCAGCCGTTCCTCCTCGACCGCCACCTGCGCCGGCTGCGGGCCTCGGCCCGGTGCCTGCTCCTCGATGTCCCGGTCGCCGACGACCGGGTCGAGCGGCTCTGCGCCGAGGGGATCGACCGGTTCGGCCGCCCGGACGGGTACCTGCGCCTGATCGTGACCCGGGGGCGGGGCCAGCTCGGCGTCTCGCCCGACACCTGCCCGGAGCCGACCGTCGTCCTGATCGTGGCCGGGCTGAAGCTCTATCCGCCCGAGCTGGGCGAGCGGGGCGTCGACGTCGTCACGGCCAGCCTCCGCCGGGCGGCCCCGGACGCGGTGCCCCCTCAGATCAAGTCGCTCAACTACCTGACCTCGGTGCTCGCCGCGATCGAGGCTCGATCCCGGGGTGCCCACGAGGCGCTCCTCCTGAACGCGGCCGGGGAGATCGCCGAGTGCACGGCGGACAACGTCTTCCTCGTCTCCGCCGGCACCGTGCGGACCCCGCCCATGTCCGCGGGGGGGCTGCGCGGGATCACCCGGGACCACGTCATCGGCCTGCTCCGGACCGACGGCGTCGACGTCCGGGAGGAGGCCCTCGTCCCGGCCGACGCGTGGACCGCGGACGAGGCGTTCCTGACCGGGACCGGGGCCGAGGTGGTTCCGATCGCCGGGATCGACGGCCGGCGGCTGGCGGCTCCGGGCCCGGTGACCCTCCGGACGCGGGAGCTGTTCGAGGCGTCGCTCCCCCGGGGGCCCGGGGTGCCCGCCTGAGCGGCGGGGTCGGGGCCCGGGGAACGGGCCGACGCCGCCTGGTCCGAGCCCGGCGATGATCTAGAGTCAAGGTCGATGACCTACGGCGAGCTCGCGACCGAGTCCGAGTACGGGCCGGGCGCTCAGGAGGGCTCCGGCGAGCGTCTGTCGCTCGGAGTCGCCGCGCGTCTGTCCCGGTACCTCCAGGTCCTGACCCAGGCCAAGAAGATGGGCCGGGAGACGATCTCCTCGCAGGAGCTCTCGGACTACACCCATGTCAACTCGACCCAGATCCGGCGCGACCTGTCGGGTTTCGGGAAGTTCGGGAAGCGGGGGGTCGGCTACAACGTCGACTCGCTGGTCGAGCAGATCCGCAAGATCCTCCGGACCGCCGGACAGCACAACATCGCCCTGTTCGGAGCCGGCCACCTCGGCAAGGCGATCGCGTCCTCGGACATCTTCGCCGACCACGGGTTCCGGGTGGTGGCGATCTTCGACTCCGACCGGAGCGTCGTCGGCCAGCGGGTGGGCTCCGAGACCGTCCGCCACAGCGACGAGCTGAAGGCCGTCGTCGAGCACGACGACATCGTCGTCGGGGTGCTCGCCGTGCCGACCCAGGCCGCCCAGCAGCTGGCCGACGAGCTGGTGGGGGCCGGGGTCAAGATCATCTTCAACTACTCGGAGGCGCTCCTGAGCGTCCCGCCGGACGTGACCGTCCACACGTCGAGCCCGGCCGCCGACCTCCTCCACGCGCTGTACTTCTACCTCACCTGATGTCCGGGCCGATCGATCTCGACCGGGCCGAGGCGATCTTCGACGCCGGATCCGACTTCAGCGTCGGTATCGAGGAGGAGTTCGGGATCCTCGACCCCCGGACGCTGGATCTCGCCCCCCGGTTCGAGGAGCTCCGGGACGCGGCGGCCGTGGGCGATCCGCTCCTCCACGAGCACATCACCGGCGAGCTGATCGCCTCGGAGATCGAGATCGTCTCCGGCCGGGGGTCGGATGTCCACGACGCCCTCGCCCGCCAGCGCGAGCACCGCCGGCGGCTGTTCGCCCTGGCCGACGTCCACGACGCCGCGCTCGGGGCGACCGGGACCCACCCGTGGGCCGACTACCGCCGCCAGCCCATCATCGACACCGACCACTACCGCCGGGTGGCCTCGGACCTCCAGTACGTGGCCTGGCGCAACAACACCTTCAGCCTCCACGTCCACGTCGGGGTTCGCAGCCTCGACCGGGCGGTGCGGGTGTGCGACCGCCTGCGCCCGGTGCTCCCGCTCCTGCTCGCCGTGTCGGCCAACTCGGCGTTCGTCGACGGCCGCTCGGCCGGGATCCACTCGGCCCGGAGCCAGACCTTCACCCGGAGCTTCCCCCGGTGCGGGGTCCCGGACGTCTTCGGGGGGGGGAGGGCCTACCGTGAGTACGTCGACTTCCTGATCCGGACGGGATCGATCGTCGAGTACACCCAGGTCTGGTGGTCGATCCGCCCGCACTTCTCCTTCGGGACGGTCGAGATGCGGATCTGCGACGTCCAGGCGACGGCCGGGGAGTCGGACGCCCTGGCCGGCCTGATCGTCGCCTGCGTCGCCCAGGCCGCCCGGGACATCGACGAGGGCGTCCCCCACGCCGATCCGCCGCACCGGCTGATCGAGGAGAACATGTGGCGGGCGATCCGCTTCGGCCTCGACGGGCGGATGATCGACCTCGAGCGGGGCGTCGAGTATCCGGCGGCCGAGATCGGCGAGCGCCTGCTGGCCTGGACGGCGCCCGTCCGCGCCGAGCTCGGGATCGATCCGGGGCTCCCCGAGGCCAACGGGGCCCAGCGCCAGCGCCGGATGATCGAGGCGGGAGCGTCGATCGAGGAGGTCTACGCCACGTGCGTGCGGGAGACGCGCGCCACCTATTCGGAGGAGGTAGCAGCATGAGCACCCCCGAGCCGCAAGGGCCCGAGCCGACCGAGGAGGAGCTCCAGGCCGCCTGGGAGGAACAGCTTCGCCACATCACGGTGGCCGACGTCCTGATCCAGACCGCCGTGTCGCTGGTCAACCTCGCCGGCCGGCGGCTGGGGCTCGGCCCGGGGGGCGAGGAGGAGCGCGACCTGGCCCAGGTGCGCGACGCGATCGACGCCGTCCGGGCGCTGACGCCGGTGCTCGAGCGCTCGGACGCACCCGAGACCCTCAAGCCGCTCCGCGACGCGATCGCCCAACTCCAGCTCGAGTACGCCAAGCTCGCCCCCCGCGCGGCGGGCCCGCCGCCCCCGCCGGCCCCCGGCCCGCAGGATCCGGGGACCGGGCCGGCCCAGCCGAGCAGCCGGCTCTGGGTTCCCGGGCGCTGAGCCGGGCGGGTCGTGGGTTTGGCTCGGCCGAGTCGCCGGCTCTGGGTTCCTGGGCGCGGAGCCGGGCGGGGGTCGTGGGTTTGGCCCGGCCGGGCAGCCGGCTCTGGGTTCCCGGGCGCTGAGCCGGGCGGACGTCGGGGCCGCCGAGCCGCCGGCTCTGGGTTCCCGGGGCGCTGAGCCGGGCGGTGGCGGGCCGGACGGGGCCGTCGAACCCCGGGGGCTGAGCCTCGGCCGCGGGGCGAGCCGTCGCCGGCCGTGACGCCGCCAGGCTCGATACACTGCCGACGCTCCATGCCGGGTGGCGATTGTGGCCTCCCGGCATGTCTGTGTTCCGAGGACGGCCCGCTAGCCCGGCACGGCGGCAAACAACACTTGTGAGGAGTTCCGTTGACTGAGTTTCTGACCCACCACGGGGTCGTCGTGGCCCTCGTGTGCGCAGCCTGCGCGGTCATCTACGGTGCCGTGACGGCCCGAGCCCTTTTGGCCCTGTCGCCGGGCAACGAGCAGATGCAGCGGATCTCGGCGGCCGTCCAGGAGGGCGCCCGCGCCTACCTGAACCGTCAGTACACGTCGATCGCCCTGGTCGGGGTGATCGTCTGCATCGGGCTCTTCTTCATCCAGAACGTCGCCGTCGCCGTCGGCTTCGCCCTCGGGGGGATCCTCTCGGGTTCGGCCGGGTACATCGGCATGAACGTGTCGGTCCGGGCCAACTGCCGGGTGGCCGAGGCCGCTCGGGGCGGGGTGTCCCCGGCGCTGAACACGGCGTTCCGGGGCGGGGCGATCACCGGCCTGCTCGTCGTCGGCCTGGCCCTCGCCGGCGTCGCCGGGTACTACGGGGCGCTGACCGCCTTCTTCGGGGACTCGCCCAAGACGGCGGTCGACGCCCTCATCGGCCTGGGCTTCGGCGGCTCGCTGATCTCGGTCTTCGCCCGGCTCGGGGGCGGCATCTTCACCAAGGCGGCCGACGTCGGGGCCGACCTGGTCGGGAAGGTCGAGGCCGGGATCCCCGAGGACGACCCGCGCAACCCGGCCGTGATCGCCGACAACGTCGGCGACAACGTCGGCGACTGCGCCGGGATGGCGGCCGACCTGTTCGAGACCTACGCGGTCACCGCGGTCGCCGTGATGCTGATCGGGGTGCTCACCTTCCACGAGCAGGTCCAGGTCGCGCTCTACCCGCTCGTGCTCGGGGCGGTGGCGATCATCGCCTCGATCCTCGGGACCTTCTTCGTCCGGTCCCGGGCGGGCAACGTCGAGCGCGCCCTCTACCAGGGCCTGATCGCCTCGGGGCTGATCGCCGCGGCCGCCTTCTACCCCGTCACCTACTGGCTGATGGGCAGCCTCGGCTACCGGGCGGCCACCGCCCCGATCACCGCGCCGAGCTCGACCGACCTCTACCTGTGCTCGCTGATCGGGATCGGGGTCACGGCGCTCCTCTTCGTGATCACCGACTACTACACCTCGACCCGGTTCTCCCCGGTCAAGAAGACGGCCGCCGCGTCGGAGACCGGTCACGCCACGAACATCATCCAGGGCTTCGGGTCCGGCCTCCAGGCGACGGCGCTCCCGGCCCTCGTCCTCGTCCTCGGCGTGCTCGGGGCGTGGAAGCTGGCCGGCGGGGGCGCGGTCGGGATCTACGGGATCGGGGTCGCCGTCATGGGTCAGCTGTCGCTGACCGGCCTGATCGTCGCGCTCGACGCGTTCGGGCCGATCACCGACAACGCGGGCGGGATCGCCGAGATGGCCGACCTCCCCGAGGAGGTCCGCGACGTGACCGACCGGCTCGACGCCGTCGGCAACACGACCAAGGCGGTGACCAAGGGCTACGCGATCGGGTCGGCCGTGCTCGCCGCCGTCGTCCTCTTCGCCGGCTTCCAGCAGGAGCTGACCGACAGGGCCCACGCCGCGACGGCGATCACGTTCGGCATCGACCAGCCGCCGGTGCTGATCGGGCTCCTGCTCGGCGGCCTGATGGTCTGCCTGTTCGCCTCGCTCTCGATGGAGGCGGTCGGCCGGGCGGGCGGAGCCGTGGTCGAGGAGGTGCGCCGGCAGTTTCGCGAGCACCCGGGGATCATGGACGGGACCGAGCAGCCCGACTACGCGACGTGCGTGGACATCGTGACCAAGACCGCCCAGCGCGAGATGATCCTCCCGGCCCTGCTCCCGATCGTGATGACCCTGGTCGTCGGCCTGATCGACGAGCAGGCCCTCGGCGGGCTCCTGATCGGCGTGATCGTCGTCGGGTTCTTCTTCGCCGTGATGATGACGGCCGGGGGCGGGGCCTGGGACAACGCCAAGAAGCTGATCGAGGACGGGGCCCACGGCGGGAAGGGATCCGACGCCCACGCGGCGGCGGTCACCGGGGACACGGTCGGCGACCCGTTCAAGGACACCTCCGGCCCGGCGATCAACCCGATGATCAAGGTGGCCAACATCGTCGCCATCCTGATCATCCCCCTGATCACCTAGGCGCTCCCCGAGCCCGGCCTCCGGTCGAACCCGGCCCGGGGCTCCGGCCCGGTCGCCGGCGTCCGAGCCCTCGAGCGCGGCCCGGTCCCGGTTCGCCCCGGCCGCGAGCGCGGCGGCTCCCGGCCGTAAGCTTCCTGCCGATGAGCGATCCGAACCGGGGGAGGCCCGGCCTCGCCCAGGTGCACGACCGTGCGACGCAGGTCTTCTCGGCGTGCATGCTCGTGATCGGAGTCGCGCTCGCCCTCCAGCTCACGCCGCTGTCCATCCTCCTCGGGGCCCTCTTCTTCGCGGCCGGGGCCGGCCGGCTCTACGTCGGGGCCCGCATCCGCCGCCGCGGCCGGGACGGGGGATCCTGATGGCGGGCGAGGCCGACGCGTCCCCCCCGGCGCCACCGACCCCCCGGACGGCGCTGATCCTCCGGCGGAGCCTCGGCTCGCCGGCGCTCTTCGCGATCGTCTGGACGTCCCTGGCCAGCTCGATCTACTTCTCCCTGGGCGTCGTCGCCCGCCACGCGCTCGGCCTGACCCCGGTCGTCTTCCTCGCCGCCGGGCTCTTCTTCACGTTGACCTCGATGACCTACGCCGAGGGCGCGTCGCTCCACCAGGACCGGGCCGGGTCGACGGTGTTCGCCCGGTACGCGTTCAACGAGCTCGTCTCCTTCGTCGCCGGCTGGGCGATCCTCCTCGACTACGTCATCCTCATCGCCGTCGCCTCGCTCACCGCCACCAGCTACCTGGCGACCTTCTACCACCCGCTCGGACACGGGGTCCCCCGCCTCGGGGTGGCCCTGGCCATCATCGCCTTCGTCGCCTACAGCAACGTTCGCGGCTTCTCGACCCGGCGGACCCAGCGGACGGCGATGCTCGTCGTCGCCGACCTGGCGATCCAGCTCCTGGTCATCGTCGTCGGCCTCGTCCTGTTCTTCAACCTCCGGACGATCACCGATCACGTCGACCTCGGGGCGGCCCCGACCTGGTCGGGCGTGATCTACGCCCTCACCATCACGACCGTGGCCTTCACCAGCCTCGAGTCGGCCGCCGGACTCTCGGGCGAGGTGCTGATCGGGCGGCGGGGGCTCCGCCGCCTGATCGTGAGCGCCAACGCGTCGGTCTACATCATCTACGTCGGAATCGCCCTGGTCGCGGTGACCGCTATCCCGGTCATCGGCGGCTCGACGGCGCTCGGGGATCGCCACCTCGGGGCCCCGGTGATCGGCATCGTCGAGCGCTTCCACCCGGCGGCCCTGGCCGACTCCCTCGCCTACGTGGTCGCCGCGGCGGCGGCGGTCACGCTGGTCGCCGCGGCCAACTCGGCGATGCTCGGCCTGTCCCGGCTCGCCTACTCGCTGGCCACCAACCGGCAGATCCCGAGCCCGATCGGCCGCCTGCACCCGACCCGGTCGACCCCCTACGTCCTGATCGGAGTGGCCGCCCTCCTGGCGGCGACCCTCGTCCTCCCGGCCGACCTCGACTTCCTCGTCGGGATCTACGCCTTCGGAGCCATGCTCGCCTTCACGATCGCCCACCTCTCGATCTGCGTCCTGCGCTTCCGTGAGCCCGAGCGCGAGCGACCGTTCCGGATCCCCCTCTCGGTCCGGGTGCGCGGCGGCGAGCTCCCGCTTCCGGCGGCCGTGGGCGCCGGACTGGCGTTCGCGGCCTGGATCAGCGTGATCGTCCTCCACAACGGCGCCCGCTACGTCGGTTCGGCCTGGCTGGTCGGCGGCGTCGTCCTCTACGTGGTCTACCGCAAGAGCGCCGGCCAGCCGATCCTCAGCCGGGTGGTCGTACCCGCGGCGATCCTCCGCAGCGAGCGGCCGGAGCGCGACTTCGGCTCGATCCTCGTGCCGCTGTTCGGGACCGCGCTCGACGACGACATCGTCCAGACCGCGGCCCTCCTCGTCGCCGGCGAGCCGACCGACGAGGCGGCGATCGACAAGGCGACGATCGAGGCGATCTGGATCTTCGAGGTCCCCATGGCCCTGCCGCTCGACGCCCGCCTCCCCGACGATCAGCTCAAGCAGGCTCGGGCCGCCCTGGGCCGGGCCAAGGCGGTCGGGGAGGAGTACGCCGGGGTCGAGGTGGCGACGGCCACCGTGCGCACCCGCCGGGCCGGGCACGCGATCGTCGAGGAGGCGCGCCGGCGGGGGGTCGAGGCTATCGTCCTGGCCGCCGAGGAGCCCTCGCGCATCCGCGGGGGGGCCCTCCTCGGCGGGCGGAGCGGGCTCGGGGAGAGCGCGATCGGACCGGTGACCCGCTATGTCGTGACCAAGGCGCCCTGCCGGGTCATCCTCACCGCCCCGCCGCGTCCGGCGCTCGCCGAGTCCCCGCCGACGCCGGGGGCGCCCGTCGCCGAGCCGGAGCGGCCCGTCCCCGGTAGGCGGCCCGGACGGCCCCCGAAGAAGCCTGGCAAGGCGGCGGCGATTGACTAACATGAGCGCCAATGTTCGTCCTGATCGTCGGTGCCGGGAGGGTCGGGTCCGCGGTCGCCAGACGGGCGCTCGCCGCCGGACACGAGGTCTCCGTGCTCGACGAGGACCCCCTCTCCCACGAGCGCCTCGATGAGATCACCGGTCGTGGGTGGGAGGACGCCGGGGGGCGCTTCACGGTCGGGACGGCGCTCGAGGTCGACGCCCTCGAGGAGGCGGGCATCGAGCAGGCGGACGTGTTCATCGCCTCGACCGACGGGGACAACACCAACCTGTGCGTGGCCCAGATCGCCCAGCGGCGCTACGCGGTCGACAAGGTGATCTGCCGGGTGATGGATCCGGCCCGGGCCGCCTGGTACTCCGAGCAGGGCCTCCATACGATTTCACCCACGCAGCACGCGATCGAGATGTTCGCCCGCGCGCTCGACCTCGCGGCCTAGCCCGGATGTACGTGATCGTCGCCGGGGCGGGCAAGGTCGGCTGGAACCTGGCGCGGGAGCTGATCGACAAGGGCCACGAGGTCACCCTGCTCGAGGCCAACCGCCGCCGGTACCTCGTGGTCGAGGAGGAGCTCGAGCACGCCGTCCAGTACGGGGACGCGACCGAGCTGTGGGTGCTCCAGCGGGCCGGGATCTCCCGGACCGATCTGGTCATCGCGGTGACCGGGGACGACGAGGACAACATGCTCGTCTGTCAGGTGGCCAAGGAGAAGTACCTCTGCGAGCGGGTCATCGCCCGGGTCAACAACCCGCGCAACCTCCAGCACTTCCGCCTCCTCGGCATCCAGCCCGTCGTCTCGGCCACCGACCTGATCCTCCGCCTGATCGAGAGCGAGGTCCCCCGGTACGGCCTCGTGCATCTCCTGGCCCTCGAGGAGGAGCGCCTCGAGATCATCGAGCTCGAGGTCCTGCCCGAGGCCCCGGCCGCCGGGAGCCGGGTCGCCGACCTGCGGCTTCCCGAGGGCAACCTCGTCATCTCCGTCCTGCGCGGGGGCCACGGGTTCGTCCCGAAGGCCGACACGGTGATCGAGGCCGGCGACAAGGTGCTGCTCGTGGCCGATCCCGGCCTCGAGGACGAGATCACGCCGTTCTTCTCGCCCAACGGCCAGACCTAGGCCCGGCCACCG
>JAXDHK010000300.1:0-9530 GCA_034664545.1 Solirubrobacteraceae bacterium | reverse complement strand
GACGGTCGCCGTGCACGTGCTCGCCTGGTCGACCCGGACCGCCCGGGGCGAGCAGGTCACGGCCGCGGTCGACGACGTCCTCACCACCACGGTGGTCGAGCTGTGGCTCGCCGGCGTGGTCGCGTCGCCGGCGTAGTTCGCATAGACCGTGTGGGTGCCGGTCCCCGGGGCGCTCGGCGTGTAGGTCACCGAGCAGCGGGCCTGGTTGCCGCCGATCGGGACGAGCGTGCAGGTCGGGGCGCTGAAGTGTCCGCTCGAGTTGGTCGAGAAGCTGACCACCCCGGTCGGGGCGGCCGTCCCCGGGCCGGTCACGGTCGCCGTGCACGTGCTCGCCTGGCCGACCCGGACGCTCTGGGGCGAGCAGCCGACGGGGGCGGCGACGACCTGGATCGTCTTGGTCGTCGTCGCGGTCCGGTTGTCGGGCGCGGTGACGGTCAGGGTCAGCGTCTTCGGCCCGGATCCGGTGGCCTGGTAGGTGACGGTCGGCGTCGTCGCGTGGGTCCCGTCGGGGAGCGTCCACAGGTAGGTGAGGGCGGCGCCGCCGAAGGCCCGCGACCCGGTCGCGCTGTAGGTGGCCGACTGGCCGTCGGCGACCGTGGCCGGTCCGGTGATCACGGCCCCCGGGCCGAGCGCCAGCTGCCAGACCGCACGCCCGTAGGTCGCCGCGTAGAGGACACGGCCGTCGGTGCGCAGGACCGTGTTGGTGACCGAGGCCAGCGGGAGCCCGGTGGCCGCCTGCTCCCAGGCGGTGGCCCCGGCCGGCCGGCGGAGGACCGCGTAGTCGGTGCCGACGTAGAGGTCGCCGGTCATCTCGTCGTAGGCGACGTCGGTGATCGGCGTGTCCGGGAGGTTGGCGTCGAGCGAGGTCCACGTCGTGGCCGCCGTGGCCGGGTTGAAGCGGACGTCGAACACATGGCCCGGCTGGTCGGGGGTCGCGGCGTCATAGCCCGAGAAGGTGACGAACGCGTGGTTGGGGTCGTTCGGGTCGATGGCGATCCCCGAGACGAACCGGCCGGGCTGACTGGCGGTGTCGATCCGGTGGAAGCCGACCTTGGCCGGGTCGGGGGCGTCGGCGTTCTTGGAGATGTAGACCCGGCCCCGGCGGCTGGCCACCCAGAGCGTCGAGTTGTCACTCGGGGCGCGCTCGACCGCCGCCAGGTAGGAGCCCCCCTTGGAGTCGGGGCCGGCGGTCAGGTCGGCGCCGAGCGGGACGAAGTCGCCGCACGGCGGGTCGTCGGGGACGGAATACTCGGGGACGCCGCCGGGCGAGAGGCAGTGCGACTCGAGGAACGCCTGGTCGCCGCCGTCGTCCTTGGTCCGCCAGACGTGCTGGGCGCCCAGGAAGATGCTGCCCGGGACCTTCGGGTCGACCTCGACCGGGGTGTAGAAGGAGACGGCCTCGCCGGAGGCGAGGACCGGCTCGGTGATGAAGGCCCAGGTGTTCGGGTCCGACCCGTGGTGGTTGATGTCCCCGAGTCCCAGGAAGTAGGTGTGGTAGCGGATGTTCGAGTCCCCGGCGTCGAAGCCCGAGGCCGACCCGTCGCCGTTGACCGACTCGAACCACGAGCGGTCGGGGGTGAGGGTGGCCGAGTAGGAGAACGTGCCGTTGTCCTGGGTCCCGCCCAGGAGGTCGCCGTAGGGGTTCTTGGGGTCGACCGAGAGCTGGACGAACTGGAGGTCGGCGAGGCCATCGTTGAGGTTGACGATCCGGTGGGGGACGGCCGAGAGCCACTGGGTGCAGTCGGCCAGGTCGGCGCGCCGGGCGGCCGCGTCGGTCTCGGTCACGATCTCCCGGGCCGAGCTCTGGCACTCGGCCGACTGGTTCTCGAAGGTCCCGTCGGTGCGCACGACCCCCCCGTCGGAGCCGACGAAGGCGATCGACGGGTTGGTCGGGTCGAAGGCGATCGCGTGCTGGTCGGGGTGCATCTGCTCGTACTGGTGCTTGTTCGGCCGGAGCTGACCCTCGGTGTCGGCGGTCATGTCGGTCCAGGAGACCCCGGCGGTCGTCGAGCGCATGACCGCCCGCCCGTTCGAGCGCCAGGGGGCGACGCCCCGGAGCGAGCTGTCCTGCAGCGGGCGGATCTCCTCGTAGACCATCGAGCCCCCGTACCAGACGACGTCGGGGTTGGTCGGGTCGACGGCGACGAAGAGGTCGTAGTCGCACTGGCTCTGGCAGAGCCGGTAGGCGGCGAACCCGGGGGTGCCGTTGGTCGAGCTCGACAGGCGGGTCCACCCGGCGTCGTCGCCGCTCGGGCCGACCAGGGCCGCGGCGGGCCGGTTGGCGTCGTCGGTCCGGAAGAACTCGCCGGTCGGGTTGAAGTCGGCGTCGAAGCCCCCGTCCCCGGCGTAGATCCGGGTCTTGCCCGCCTTGCGGGTCAGGGCGATCTCGGTCCGGTTGAACACGGCCCCGGTCGGGGCGAACACCTGCTTCCAGCCGGCGTCGCCGCCCTCGTCGGTCGGGTCGGTGCGCCAGACCCCGCCGTCGAGCAGGGAGGCGTAGACCGTGGTGTGGGCGACCGGGTCGAGCTCGATGTTGGTGACCCCGCCGTCCTCCTCGAAGCCGGGGTTGAGGTCATCCGGAAGCGAGAAGGCGAGGTTGAACGTCGCGCCCCCGTCGTGGGACACGTAGACCCCGAGGGGCGGGGCCCCGGGCGGGGGGACCGCCCCGCCGTTGACCTTGGACTGGCCCTGGCGCCCGTCGGCCGTGCCCATCCAGATCGTGCTCGGGTCGGTCGGGTCGATCCGGATCGCCCCGATCGAGCGATCGTGGGAGACGGCGAAGGAGCCGGGGACCAGGGACCAGTGGTCGCCGCCGTCGGTGGTCTTGTAGAGGCCGAGGCCGGCCTGGTTGATGGCGTTGGCCTCGCCCGTCCCGGCGTAGAGGGTGTCGCCCGTGGGGTCGGTCGGGTCGACGATCAGCGCGCCGAAGGCGTTGGTCGGGAGCCCGTCGTCGATCGGCGACCAGGCGACGGAGGCGGCCTTGGCGTCGGGCGTGCGCCAGATGCCTCCCCCGGCCGCGGCGACCCACAGCCGGCAGCCCTGCCCGGGCTTCCCGCAGTTGGGGTCGACGGCCAGGGCCGTCACCCGGCCGGAGGTGATCGAGTCCTTGAGGCTCTCGGTCGTCGGGCCCGGGGCGAACCCGGTGGTCGGGCCCCGGAACGTCCAGTCGGACCCGACGGCGGCCGCGGCGGTCGGGTTGCGGACGTTGGGGCTGAACCTGGCCGGGGCCAGCCGGGTCGGGAGGGCCCGGGTGGCGCGGGTGGCCGACGCGACGGCGGCGGCCGGGATGTAGGAGAGCGGGAAGGCCCGGTCGACGAACGCCTCCCGAGCCGGGGTGATCGTGCCCGGCTTGGCCCCCTTGTCGGGGTCCTTGACCTCGAAGCGGGCGCCCCGCTCGGGCCCGTGCTCGCCCTCGGCGCCTCCCCCGCCCCCGAGCGCGACGACGAGCACCGCGGCCACCGCCACGGCAAGCCCGATCCCGATTGCGAGAAGCCTCCTCATCCCAGCTGCTCCTTATACCACCGCCGGCGGGCGGGCCCCGGGGCCGGACGCCGGGCCCGGTTCGTCCGGCCGGCCCTGGCCGACTCCGCCCGGCACCCAGCGGGACAGCGGTCAGCGGCATCGCTTGACGCACTCCGGCACCGGCGGGACAATCGACGGCCTGGGTGGCGAACGGGACACCCGCCGGCACAGGAGGAGATCGAGTGAGACTGAGACTGTCAGCCACAGCCGTCCTGGCCGCCGCGGCCGGTCTTGCCCTGGCGGCGACGGGTGTCGGGGGGAGCACGCCCGGGACGCCGGCCGCGGCGGTGCGTCCGGCGGTCAGCGAGTACCAGCAGATCTCCACGTCCACGACGCCTCCGACCCAGGCCCAGTGCAACTCGGTCGGGCGCCGGTGCTTCAGCCCGGCGTCCCTGCGTTCGGCTTATGACCTGCAGCCGCTCTACGAGAGGGGAATCGACGGCCGGGGCCAGACGATCGCGATCGTGGATTCCTACGGGAGCGACACGATGGCCCACGACCTCCACGTCTACGACCAGGCCTTCGGCCTGCCGCCGCTGTGCGGTGAGGAGGCCGTGACCTGTGCTCCGGGGATGCCGAGCTTCAGCGTGCTGCACGTCCAGGGCTCGCCGGCCACCAAGGCGCCCCCGTCGACGAGCAAGAGCCCGGGCCAGGAGGACAAGTCGGCTTGGGCGCTCGAGGTCGCGCTCGACGTCGAGACCGCACACTCGGTCGCGCCCGGGGCGAACATCCTGCTCGTGACCACGCCGACGGCCGAGACCCTCGGCGTCCAGGGGCTGCCGCAGATGATGGCCGCCGAGCAGTACGTGGTCGACCATCACCTCGCCCAGGTGATCTCCCAGAGCTTCGGCACCGCCGAGGAGGCGTTCGGGAGCCAGCAGTCGCTGGAGAACCTGCGCCACGCGTTCGTCGCGGCCGCCGCGAACGGCGTGACCGTGGTCGCCTCCTCGGGGGACGGCGGCTCGGCCAACACGACCAAGCAGCCGGTCGGCAAGGGCGGCGCGACGATCCCCTATCCGACGGTGAGCTGGCCGGCCTCGGACCCGCTCGTGCTCGGCGTCGGCGGCACCTACCTGTGCACGGACGCGACGGCCAGGGCCAACCAGCCGCGTACCGTCGACAGCGCCAGTCCACCGGCCGCCTGCCAGAGCTTCCCGGGCGTCGCCGAGGTGGCCTGGATCGACTCCGGCGGGGGGTTCAGCCACGTCTTCGCCCGGCCGGCCTACCAGGACGCCCTGCCGCCCGGGAGCACGCCGATCCCCGCCAGCCAGCGCGGGGTACCCGACGTGGCCCTCCAGGCGAGCTCGCGAACCGGTGCGCTGGTCTACCTGAGCCTCCCGCCCGACGGGCAGAGCGGTCTCGTGTGCGGCCCGAGCCCGTGCAGCACCGGGTGGTATGACATCGGGGGGACGTCGCTCTCGGCTCCCCAGTGGGGGGGCATGATCGCCCTGGCCGACCCGGTCAACGCCGGGCGCGGCCTGGGTCTGGTGAATCCGGCGGTCTACAAGATCGCCGCCGACCCGGGCCGCTACGCCAGCGACTTCTACGACGTCACGGTCGGGGGCAACGAGGCGGACCCGAGCGTCCCGGGCTTCCCGGCGACCCCCGGGTGGGACCCGGTCACCGGGGTCGGAACGCCGAACGCCACGCACCTGGTCCCCGACCTGGTAAGCGCCGTCAACGGTCACTGACTGATCTCGACATCCCCCGGGCGGGGGAGCCGCCGTCAGGCGCTCCCCGTACCCGGGGCTGAGCGCGGACGGGGCAACCGCGAGGGGTATCGTCCGGGCCCGTGACCGAGCCGCTGCCGATCGGGGTGCTGGCCTCCGGGGCGGGGACGAACCTCCAGGCCCTGATCGACGCGGTCCACGGCCGGGAGGCGGCGATCGTCGGGGTCGCCTCCGACCGGCCGGGGGCCCCGGCCCTGGCCCGGGCCGAGCGGGCCGGGATCGAGACGGCCGCCTTCCCGGTCGGGGCGGCCGAGACCCGGGCCGACCGGGACGCCCGGATGGGGGACTGGCTGGCCGGGCGGGGGGCCCGGATGGTGGTGCTCGCCGGGTACATGCAGCTGCTCGGCCCGAGCTTCCTCGACCGGTTCCCGGACGCCGTGATCAACGTCCACCCGTCGCTCCTCCCGGCGTTCCCCGGCCTCCGGGCGATCGAGCAGGCCCTGGCCTACGGGGCGCGGGTGTTCGGGGTGAGCGTCCACTTCGTCGACGCGGGGGTCGACACGGGTCCGCTGATCCTCCAGCAGGCGGTGGCCCTCCCGGACGCCCGGGAGGCCGACGAGGTCGTGGCCGCCCTGCGCCCGGTCGAGCACGCGCTCCTGCCCGAGGCGGTCCGCCTGTTCGCCCGGGGCGCCCTCGGCCGGGACCCGGGGAATCCGCGGCGGGTGGTGGTCGGGCGAGCCGACCGGTAGGCGGGATATCCTTCGGAGCTCGTGGCCCGCGCCGAGAGCACGCCCGCCGAGGGCGAGAACGCCGCCGCTCCCGGGGAGGTCCGCGTCCGCCGGGCGCTCCTGTCGGTCTCCGACAAGCGGGGGATCGTCGACTTCGCCCGGGGCCTCGTCGAGCTCGGGGTGGAGATCGTCTCGACCGGGGGGACGGCCGGGGAGCTGACCGGGGCGGGGATCCCGGTCCGGGCGATCGACGACTTCACCGGGTTCCCGGAGATCATGGACGGCCGGGTCAAGACCCTCCATCCCCGGCTCTACGCCGGCCTCCTCGCCGTCCGGTCGAATGCCGAGCACCTGCGGGCGGCGGCCGAGGCCGAGATCGAGTTCGTCGACCTCGTCTGCGTCAACCTCTACCCGTTCGAGCGGACCGTGGCCCGGCAGGGGGCGGGGGACGCCGAGGTGATCGAGAACATCGACATCGGCGGGCCGACGATGATCCGGGCGGCGGCCAAGAACCACGCCTACGCGGCGGCCGTGGTCCGGCCGGAGAGCTACGACGCGGTGCTCGACGAGCTGCGGGAGACCGACGGCCGGTTGTCGATGGCCACCCGGGAGAGCCCGGCCGCCGAGGCGTTCGCCTACACGGCGCGCTACGAGGCGGCGATCGCCCGGTGGTTCGCCGAGAAGGGCGAGGACTTCCCGTCGCTCCTGGTCCGGGCCTACGAGAAGGTGGTCGACCTCTCCTACGGGGAGAATCCCCACCAGCGAGCGGCCTACTACCGCCAGGTCGGGGCCCGGGGCGACCTCCTGTCGCGGGTGCGCCAGCTCCAGGGCAAGCAGCTGTCGTTCAACAACCTGCTCGACCTCGACGCCGTCCGCCAGCTGATCGGGGAGCTCGACCCCCCGGCCTGCGTGATCGTCAAGCACAACAACCCGTGCGGGTGCGCGCTCGGGGCGAGCGGCGTCGACGCCTACCGCCGGGCGTTCGAGTCCGACCCGATGAGCGCGTTCGGCGGGGTGATCGCCTTCAACGTCCCGGTCGACGGGGAGCTGGCCCGGGCGCTGGTCGGTCAGTTCCTCGAGCTTGTCGTCGCCCCGGGATTCGACGCCGAGGCGCTCGAGGCGCTCGGGGCCAAGCCGAACGTCCGGGTGCTCGAGAACGGCGAGCGCCGGCGCCACGCCGCGGCGCCCGAGTTCCGCCAGGTCCTCGGCGGGGTGCTCATCCAGGACCGGGACATCGTGCTCGAGGAGCGGGCCCAGATGACCGTGGTCACCGAGCGGGCCCCGACCGAGGCCGAGTGGACGGATCTCCTCTTCGCGTGGCGGGTCTGCCGCCACGTCCGGTCGAACGCGATCGTCCTGGCCCGGGACGGGGCGACCGTCGGGATCGGGGCCGGCCAGATGAGCCGGGTCGACTCGGTCCGCCTGGCGATCGAGAAGTCGCGCCTCGACTCCCTGGCCGGGTCCTCCCTGGCCTCGGACGCCTACTTCCCGTTCGCCGACGGCCCCGAGCTGGCCATCGCCGCCGGGGTCAGCGCGATCATCCAGCCCGGGGGGTCGATCCGGGACGCCGATACGATCGCGGCGGCGGATCGGGCCGGGGTCGCCATGGTCGCGACGGGGCGGCGCCACTTCCGCCATTAGCTGGAGCGGGGGCCGCCCGACCGGTCCGGGCGGCGACGGTCGGGGCGGGTCGTGGGTCGGCCGGGGACCAGTACTGGATACCGTCGCCGCTGGAGGCTAGGCTGATGGCGCGTGGGTCGTAGACGGGGCAGCGGGTCGGTGCTCACGAGCAACGTGCTCGTCGGATCGGTCACGACGCTCGTCGTGGTCGTCGCCGTCTTCCTGGCCTACAACGCCAACCAGGGGCTGCCGTTCGTCCCGACCCGGGTGCTCCACGTCGAGATGCAGAACGGACGGGAGCTCCTCCGGGGCAACGAGGTCCGGGAGGGGGGAACCCGGATCGGGATCGTCGACCAGCTCCGCCCGGCGGAGCTCCCGGGCGGGGGGGTCGGGGCGGTGGCGACGCTCAAGCTCGACGAGCAGGTCGGGGCCCTCCCGGTCGACAGCACGGCGACGATCCGGACCCGATCGGCCCTCGGGCTCGAGTACCTCGACATCCGGCGGGGGCGCTCGGGGCGGACGATCCCCGACGGGGGGACGATCCCGGTCAGCCAGACCCAGCAGCCGGTCGAGCTCGATCAGGTCTTCAGCATCTTCGACCGGCCGACCCGCCGGGCGGTGGCCGGGAACATCAAGGAGCTGGGCGACGCCCTGGCCGGGCGGGGGGCCGACCTGAACGCGGCGATCCGGGACCTCCCCCGGACGCTGGGGCTGCTCGCCCCGGTGGCCGCCAACCTGGCCGACGCCCGGACCGGGCTGGCCAACCTGGTGCCGGCGCTCGAGCGGACGGCCGGGGTCTTGGCCCCGGTGGGGGGGCGGCTGGCGCGGACGTTCACCTCGCTGGCCGACACCTTCGCCGCGATCTCGCACGACCCCCGGGCCCTCGGGGACACGATCGACAAGACGCCGGGGACGCTCGCGGTCGGGACACGGTCCCTGGCCGTCCAGGTGCCCTTCCTCCGGGAGACGGCCGCCTTCGCCCGGGACCTCGACACGGCGACGATCGAGCTCCGCCGGGCGCTCCCCGACCTGAACGCGGCGCTCCGGGCGGCGATCCCGGTGACCCGGCGGTCGAGCGGGCTCTACCGGGATCTCCAGGCGACGATGGCCGCCCTCCTCGACCTCGTCCGGACGCCGACGACCAACGCGGCGCTCCGGGGGCTGACCGCGACGGTCACCACGCTCCAGCCCCAGCTCCGGTTCCTCGGGCCATTCGTGACGGTCTGCAACTACTGGAACATCTGGTGGACGTTCATCAGCGAGCACCTCTCGGCCCCGACCCCCCAGGGGACGGCCCAGCGGGCGATGCTCGACCTGGCGACCCTCCAGAACAACACCTACAGCGTCGCCGGGGCGGTGGCTCCGGCCAACGGGGAGGGCGTCATCGGCGGGGGCCCGCCGGTCTACCTCCACAACCAGCCCTACAACCACGCGGTCAACCCGGCCGGCCAGGCCGACTGCACGGCCGGGCAGTCGGGCGTCGTCCAGCGCCTCTACAAGAACGGCCAGCCCCGGTTCAAGATCGCGGTCGACGCGATCGCGCCCAACCAGTTCGGGTATCCGCTCGGCCCGACCTACAAGACGTTCGGCCCCGACGGGGGCCAGGGCCTCGGGCCGAGCGCGGTCCCGGCGGGCGAGACGTTCACGGCGCTCCCGGGGGGGATCGCCGCCCAGGTGCCCTGAGCGCCGGTCGGGCTCGGACGCCGGTACGCCGGTCGGGCTCGGACGCCGGTCGGGCTCGGACGCCGGTCGGGCTCGGACGCCGGTCAGTCTCGGCGTCCCGGCGGGCTACGCCTCCGCGGTGGGGGCGTCCGCGTCGGGCTCGGGCGACTCGTCGGCGAAGGTCCCGGCGGTGGCGGACGCCGAGCCACTGTAGGCGACGGCGTTCTGATCGGCCTGGAGCGAGGCGAGCTTCCAGCGCGGCTTGCGGGGGTGGAAGGTGTGGGGGTTCCCGTTGAAGGCGACCTTGGGGACCGACCAGACCCGGTCG